>NZ_JBSVXG010000128.1:0-17487 GCF_054070595.1 Pseudomonas sp. SDO55104_S430
TTCGCGAGCAAGCCCGCTCCCACATTGGATTGGGTGCCATTCAAATTGTGTGCAAATCGATACAGCGTATTAAATTCAAGACACACCTTCTTTGAACCTCGCCGGTTCAGGCTTCGCCCTCTCCTCCCTGTCTGCCTGTATTGATTTCAATACGGGACTGATTCTCCCAACATATCAAAAACAACCTACCCAATTGATTTAAAACAAATAAACCAACCCTGGCACCACCCTTGCTATCTCTCCCACAACCCACCCGCTGCCCCGTGCTGCGGAAAAAACCAGAACAATGAGGAGTGGATATGAGCGAATTACGCTTCACCAGCGATCACGAATGGCTGCGTCTTGAAAGCGACGGACTGGTCACCGTCGGCATCACCGCCTTCGCCCAACAGGCGTTGGGGGATGTGGTGTTCGTGCAACTGGCCGAACTGGGCGCTTTCAGTGCCGGGGTCGAGGTGTCGGTGGTGGAGTCGGTCAAGGCGGCCAGCAGCATCTGCATGCCGGTGGACGGCGAGATTCTGGAAGTGAACAAACAACTCGATGGCGATCCCGAGTTGGTGAACAACGACCCAATGGGCGAAGGCTGGTTTTTCCGCATGCGCCCCAACGATGCCAGTGCCCTCGACAGCCTCCTCGACCAGGCCGCCTACGACCGCCTGATTCAGGACCAGACCGACGCATGACCGCTTCGCCCCACCCCCTGTAGGAGCGAGCATGCTCGCGATGGTCGTCAACGATAACGCTGGAAACCTGACACCCCGCGTTTTCTCAGGTCCATCGCGAGCAAGCTCGCTCCTACATGGGACAGAAGAACAAATCACGGAACAACCAAAGGACCGCACCATGTTCAGCAAACACGACCAGATCCAGGGCTACGACGACGAACTGCTGGCGGCGATGAACGCCGAGGACGCGCGGCAGGAGCATCACATCGAGTTGATCGCTTCGGAAAACTACACCAGCCGGCGGGTGATGCAGGCCCAGGGCAGCGGCCTGACCAACAAGTACGCCGAAGGTTATCCGGGCAAGCGCTACTACGGCGGTTGCGAGCACGTCGACGTGGTAGAGCAACTGGCGATCGACCGCGCCAAACAGCTGTTCGGCGCCGACTACGCCAACGTCCAGCCGCACTCCGGCAGCCAGGCCAACGCCGCGGTGTACCTGGCCCTGCTGCAGGCCGGCGACACCGTGCTGGGCATGAGCCTGGCCCACGGCGGCCACCTGACCCACGGCGCCAAAGTCAGTTTCTCCGGCAAGTTGTATAACGCTGTGCAGTACGGCATCGACACCGCCACCGGGCTGATCGACTACGACGAGGTGGAGCGCCTCGCGCTTGAGCACCAGCCGAAGATGATCATCGCCGGCTTCTCCGCCTATTCCAAAACCCTGGACTTCCCGCGCTTTCGCGAGATCGCCGACAAGGTCGGCGCCTATCTGTTTGTCGACATGGCCCACGTCGCCGGGCTGGTGGCGACCGGTCTGTATCCGAACCCGATTCCCTTCGCCGACGTGGTGACGACCACCACCCACAAGACCCTGCGCGGTCCTCGTGGCGGCCTGATCCTGGCCAAAGCTAATGCGGAGCTGGAGAAGAAGCTCAACGCCGCCGTGTTTCCCGGCGGCCAGGGTGGTCCGTTGATGCATGTGATCGCGGCCAAGGCGGTGTGTTTCAAGGAAGCGCTTGAGCCGGCATTCAAGGCCTATCAGACCCAGGTGATCCGCAATGCCCAGGCCATGGCCGAGGTGTTTATCAAGCGCGGCTACGATGTGGTTTCCGGCGGCACCGACAACCATCTGTTCCTGGTCAGCCTGATCCGCCAGGGCCTGACCGGCAAAGATGCCGACGCCGCCCTGGGCCGCGCCGGCATCACCGTGAACAAGAACGCGGTACCGAACGATCCGCAATCGCCCTTCGTGACCTCCGGCCTGCGCATCGGCACCCCGGCCATCACCAGCCGTGGTTTCAAGGAAGCCCAGAGCATCGAGTTGGCCGGCTGGATCTGCGACATCCTCGACCACCTGGGCGATGCCGACGTCGAAGCACAAGTCGCGCGGCAGGCGGCGGCGATGTGCAGCGATTTCCCCGTCTACCGCGACTGATTGGCTGCCACAACCAAACCGAAACACAATCCCTGTAGGAGCGAGGCTTGCCCGCGAAGAGGCCGGCACATCCAGTATTGTTGGAGACTGGCACACCGCTTTCGCGAGCAAGCTTCGCTCCTACAGGTCCTGCGGCGGTTTGAAAGATCGGCATTAGCCACAGGTTTTGTGCGTTGGAGCGGATTTCGGTCCATGATGTGCGCACTCGCGTTCATGTATGGAGACCCGGCCCGATGTCATTTGCAGTCCGAACCTGCAGCCTGTCGCTGCTGCTCACCCTCGCCGGATTCGCCGGGGCCGAAGACAGGCCCGAGCACATGGTGTACCTGCGCACCATCGACCCCACCATCGAACAGGACATCCGTTACTCCACCCCACACAACTTCACCGGCCACCCACTCGACGGTTATGAAGCCCCGGAATGCCTGTTGTCGGTGGAAGCAGCCAAGGCCCTTTCCCGCGTACAAACAGCATTGAAAACCAAAGGCTACGGCCTGAAAGTCTTCGACTGCTATCGCCCGGCCCGAGCGGTGGCGGACATGGGCCGGTTCACCACCGAACCCGGCGACCCGCGCAAACCTGAGTTCTACCCGCAAGTCGCCAAGCAGGACTTCTGGCGCCTGGGCTACGTGGCGCGAGTCTCCAATCATTCCAAAGGCAGCACCGTCGACCTGACCCTGACCGGCCCCGGCGCCCTGCCCGCCGACACCTGGTCGCCCGCCGCCAAACCCGTCGACTGCACCGCACCCTACGCCGAGCGCTGGCACGACGGCGC
This sequence comes from Pseudomonas sp. SDO55104_S430, assembly GCF_054070595.1. Taxonomy (NCBI): domain Bacteria; kingdom Pseudomonadati; phylum Pseudomonadota; class Gammaproteobacteria; order Pseudomonadales; family Pseudomonadaceae; genus Pseudomonas; species Pseudomonas sp. SDO55104_S430. The sequence goes on from NZ_JBSVXG010000128.1 coordinate 2,876, forward strand.
CGTCGACATGGGCACCGGCTTCGATTGCTTCGACGAACGCGCGCACACCGACACCACCCTGATCAACGCAAGCGCCCTGGAAAATCGCCAGCGCCTGACCAAGGCCATGGAAAAGGAAGGCTTCACCGGCTACTCCGCCGAGTGGTGGCATTTCACCTATACGCGGGACGCTTCGTTGAAGACCGTGATGGACTTCCCCATCACGCCGATTGAAGCCAAACCATGAAGCGCCTGATCAAGACCTGTGCCCTGCTGCTGTTGCCCGGTCTTGCGATGGCTCGGGGGCTCGACGACAGTCAGCAACTGATCGTGGTCATCAGCAAGGACTGGGACGCCATCCAGGCCACTGCCCAGCGTTACGAACGCCATGGCGAAAACTTTGAAAAATTCGAAGGCCCGTTTCCGGTAGTGCTCGGCAAAAACGGCATGGGCTGGGGCAAGGGAATCGAGCCCATCGACACCGCCCAAGGCCCAAAAAAGCAGGAAGGCGACGGCAAGGCCCCGGCCGGCATGTTCAAACTGGCAACGGCATTTGGCTACGCGCCTTCCGCTGAAACCCGCCTGCCCTACCTGGAACTGACAACAAACATCGAATGCGTGGATGACAGCCAGTCCGGTCGCTACAACCAACTCGTCGACGGCACGACAGTAAGCAAAGACTGGAACAGCTCCGAACGCATGCGGCGCAACGATGACTTGTACCGCCAGGGCATTTTCATCGAGCACAACACCCCGGCCGGACCGAACGCAGGTTCCTGCATTTTCTTCCACATCTGGCGCAGCCCATCGACACCGACTCGTGGCTGCACCGCCATGGCCCCGGCGGATATCCAACGTTTGTTCAGCTGGCTCGATCCGCACCGTTCTCCTTTGCTGGTGCAACTGCCGGAATCGGAATACGAACGGCTGCGCGAGCGCTGGAAACTTCCCGAGCGTTGATCAGCCTTCGGACTGCCGAGCGGCCTGGCATTCGCCATTTGCTCTGACGCAACCTGTGCCAGGTATCGATGAAGGGCGTCACGATCAGGCCCCAGATCGTCAGGTAACGCTGATCCCCCGCCTCTCCGGTGCCGAAACGGATCGCTTCGGGCTTCGATCGAGTGACGTAGAGCGTGCCGAACATCCAGTCCCAGAGTGACAGGTTGACCGCGAAATTCTTGTTGTGATGCCTACGTGCGTCGCTGTGATGAATCTGATGCTGCGCCGGGCTGTTGATCACGTGTTCGACCGCCGGCCCGAAGGACAGCCAGACATGACTGTGTCGCAGGTTGGCCGCCAGGGCATTGAAGATGAACACGATGTAGGTCACCCCGAACAACGTGTAGCGGCTGATCTCGCCGCCACAGGCGTACCAGAAGATGCCGGCGAAGGCGCCGATGAAAACGATGTCCATCAGCCGCTCGATGATTTTCTCCACGAAATGCACTCGGCTGGCCGTGACTGGAACCATTACCGGCGCCGAATGGTGAACCTTGTGGAATGCCCACAGGTAGCGCGAATGGTAGGCGCGATGGGCCCAGTACTGCGCGAAGTCCTGCACCACAAAAACCCCCAGGCCATAGAGCAGCGTTAATGCCAAATGCTCTTCGACCTGCACCCGCGCGCCCCAGAGCTGGGTGAAGAAATGCACGTAATCCAGGGAGCGCAGCACATAGGGATCCACCAGCCCCACGATCGGCACCACCAGTACGACCTTGAGAATCGCGCGCACGAAGTAGTAGCGGCAGTCGAGCAGCGCAGAGGGATGAAAATGCACCCGGTTGCCGCCCAGGAACGCCCAGAACGTCGGCGCATCGCTCAGGCCGCGGGCCTTTCGATAGCGATACAGGCCGTAGGCAACGGTGTAGGAGGTAAACAGAAAGGCCACGCACAGACGGCCATTGAGGTCGAACAGGCCGAGGAACTGCTCGCTGACAGGCGCGATGATCCACCTGAACAGGTGTTGGTAGAGTGTCGTGAACACGTCCATTACGTGGTTACCGAAATGCGGGACTACGGGTAACGAAATGCAGAAACGAACACGCTCGCGACAAACGCGGGGGATGGCGCGGGAATCCGGGATCCCGTGTCATCGTTCGCGTCCATCGCGAGCGTGCTCGCTCCTACAGGGGTATCACCGATTGTAGCCGTTATTGCGGATGTTTCTTGTTCACCCGACGTAGGAGCAAGGCTTGCCCGCGAAGAGGCCGGCGACTGCGACATCTTCACTGCCTGACCCACCGCCTTCGCGGGCAAGCCTCGCTCCTACGGTGCGGTGTTCATGATGTTGTACAACTGCGGCCGGCGGTCGCGGTGCAGGTCATTGCGCTGGCTGATGCGCTTGTTGCGCGCCTCGGCAAGATTCAGGCTGGCCAGCAGCATCTGTTCGCCGCCCTGCTCCGCCGGCCCGGCCAATGGATAGCCGTCGGCGTCGACGATCACCGAACCTTGGACCCAACTCACGCCACGCTCGTGACCGTGGCGGTCGCAGGCGGCAATGAACATGCGGTTCACCGAGGCGTTGGCCTGAACCCGCAGGACTTCCGCCGGGCGCTCGGTCAGTGGTCGTGGACCGTCAGGCCAGTTGACCGGCGCGCAAAGCAGGTTCGCACCGGCCAGCGCCGGCAAGCGCACCCACTCCGGGAACTCCAGGTCGTAGCAGATCAGCACGCCGATGCGCCCGTGGACGGTGTCGATGACCGGCGGTGCGGCATCACCGGCTGTGAAGATGTCCTTCTCGGCATCCCACAGATGCGCCTTGCGGTACACCGCGCGCAGGCCCTGGGCATCGATCAGCGCAGCGCTGTTGGCCAGTTCGTCGCCGGGCAGGCGCTCACAGAAACCGCCCACCACTACAAGGTTCAGCTCCCGCGCCAACGCCTGCCACAGTTGCAGGGTCGGCCCGTCGCGGGTTTCCGCCAGGGCCAGGGCTTCGTCGCGGTCTTCGAATACATAACCGCTCTGCACCAGCTCCGGCAGCACCACCACTTGGGCGCCTTGCAGAGCTGCCGAGCGGATGGCCCGTTCGGTCAGGCTGCGATTGTGTGCGAGGTCGCCGACTTTCGGTGCCAGTTGGCAGCAGGCGACCACCGTGTTTTTTACAGCGTTCAACGCAGCGCCTCCGCAGATGAATGAGTCATGGCGACAATGTCCTTTTCGCTGATCGTCTCGATGACCCGGCGCTCGGCGTCCAGGTCCAGCGAGCGGCTGAGGATGTAATAGGTCAGGCCTGATACCACCAGTCCCACCAGCCAGGCGATGTCGACGCCTTCGAGTACCCGCGCCAGCGGGCCGACGAACACTTCCTTACCGGCGGCGGCATCGAAGATGTAGAAGAACGGCACCATGGCGGCAAAGCCGATCAGGTACGAGACGATGCCGCGAAATTGCCAGGCGCCGTAGATGCCCTTCGGCGTGAAGAAATGCGGGATCGCATAGCGCCCTTTGCGCACGAAGAAGTAGTCCACCAGATTGACCGCGGTCCATGGCACCAGGAAGTACAGCAGCAGGACCAGGAAGGTGTTCAACAGCGCAATCCCGTCACCCTTGATCGACAGCACGCAGGTCAACAGGATGACGCTGATTGCACTGATCGACAGCACCCGGGCGCGGGGTGTCGGGTTGATCTTCTTGACCGAGTCGACACCGGTCAGCAGCGTCAGCATGGCGCTGTAGGTGTTCAGCGCGATGATCGGCAGGAAGCCCGCCACCGACACGATAACCAACACGCTGCCCAGCCCCGGCATCATCGAGGAGCCGACCTGGTTCAACGCCACCAGCGCATCCGCCGCTTTCAGTTCCTGGGCCAGCCAGGCACCCAGACCAATCATCCAGCTGCCGGACAACGAAGCGCCGATGAACACCGCCGCGATCAGTTTCGGCCGGCTGGTGTTTTTCGGCAGGTAGCGCGAGTAATCGGACACGTACGGTGCATAGGAAATGTTGTAGCTGGCGCCGATGGCGAACAGCGTCGCGAAGGCAATCCAGTTGAAGCCCAGCTCGGTCGTCGGGGCGACGCCTTCGGTGCCCGCGCCGAACATCAGGGCGATGGTCACCAGCGCATACAACGGCAGGGTCGCCAGCAAGGCCCATTTGAAGGCCTTGTGCATCAGGTCGTGACCGTAGATCGACAACAGCGAGCCGACGGCCACCACAGCCACGGCGACGATCACCGGATTGAAGCCGAACACGTGTTCCAGCCCGTTCATGATCAGCGAGATGTTGACCACGTTGAAGCCGACGAACACGAACATGGTCGCCATCAATGCCAGGATCACCCCGCGATAACCGAACTGGGCACGGGACTGGATCATCTGCGGCAGGCCCATCTCCGGCCCTTGGGAACCATGGAACGCCATGAAAATAGTGCCGAACATGATGCCCAAGGCGCCGGCCAGCATGGTCCACAGCGCCGACAGGCCGAGGCTCGGGCCGACGAAACCGATGGAGATGGTGAAGAAGTGGAAATTGCCGAGGAACCAGAACGGCCCTTGGCTTGAGAGTTTGGCGTGGCGTTCGTTTTCCGGAATGTAGTCGATCGAGTGACCTTCGATGGCCAATCCGCTGCCGACCTCGGTGGCCTGTGCAGAAAGTGGGGACCCTGACATACGATGGTTCCTATGCAGTTGATGTTGTTTTTGTTGTGGGTGCAGCGGCCGTTTCGACATCCAGATCAGGTGAAACTCCAGAAAAAGCTGACGATGACCCTGGTTTCCCTGCAATGTATGGCGTCGGTCAGGGCAATAAAATATCGCAGGCACACTGTTTACATAGATCCGCATCTATGTGAATGCACATCGGGAGCCCCCATGCTGGGAACTGTAACGGAGCTGGATCTGCGCTTGATCCGGGTGTTTCTCACCGTCGTCGAGGCCGGCGGGATTTCGGCGGCGCAGACCGCGCTCAACACCACGCAACCGACCATCAGCGCACAACTGGCGACACTGGAGGCGCGGGTGGGTTTTCGCCTGTGCGAACGAGGTCGCGGCGGGTTTTCGGTGACGCCCAAGGGCGGGCAGTTCGTCGAGGCGGCGCGGCGTTTGCTGGCCGCCGCCGAGGGTTTTCGCGTTGAGGTGCAGCACATCAACCGCAAGGTCTCGGGCAACCTCAACATCGGCCTGCTCGGGCAGATCGACCCGGTGGCGAACAAGAAAATCGGCCAGGCGATCGCCCGCCTCCGGGCCCGGCACGAGGGGCTGTATTTTCATTTCACCGAGCTGTCGTCGTCCTTGCTGGAAGAGAAGATCATCAACAGCCATATCGACCTGGCCATCGGTTACTTCTGGCATCGATTGCCCAACATCGACTACTTCCCGCTGTTCCAGGAAACCCAGATCGCCTACTGCGCGCCGTCGCATCCGCTGTTCGGGCAGGTGGGTGAATTGACTCGGGAGGATGTCAGCCATTACGACTGGGTCTGGCCCAGCCATCCGCTGCCGGAAATGCCGGCGCCTACTTCACTTGAGCGTTTGAGCGTGCTGACCGACAGCATGGATGGGGCGGCGTTGCTGATTCTGTCCGGCCAGCATCTGGGGTTTCTGCCGCAACACTATGCGGCGCGGCATGAGCAACTGGGGCAGTTGCATCCGCTCAATCCGCAGTTGCTGCGCTATGAGGTGGGGTTTCATGCGGCGGTGCGGCACTCGGCGCGGCAGCGGGATTTGGTGAGTGCGTTTCTCAATGAACTGATCGAGATATTCAATTCGAACCCGTCCCTGTAGGAGCGAGCATGCTCGCGATGGTCGTTAACGATAACGCGGGGAACCTGATACCCCGCGGTGCCCTTCAGTCCATCGCGAGCATGCTCGCTCCTACAGGGGCGGTGGTGGTGTTAGAAGCGGATTTCGGCGGTGGAAACAACATCAACCCGCGCCACCGAGCTGCTCAGGTCCGCCCAGTCGCGGTTGTGTTCGGCAATGATGTCTTCGGCCTTCACGTTGCCGTTGTCCACGGTGGAATGCGCATCGCCCGCCAGCACCACGTCGTAGCCCAATTGATGAGCCTGGCGCAGGGTGGCGTTCACGCAGTAATCGGTCTGCAGGCCGCAGATGATCAGGCGTTCGAAATCCTCGACCGGCAACAGCTGTTGCAGGTTGGTCTGGTAGAACGAATCACCGGTGGTCTTGAACACGCGATGATCCTTGGGCGAGGTTTGCAGCCCTTCGGCCAGTTGCCAGCCCGAAGCTCCGTGTTTGAACAGCTCGCCCTCTTCCTCGTGCTGGATCAGCACCACCGGGATCCCGGCGCTGCGTGCCCTGGCGCTCAGGCTGTTGATGGTGTCGATGACCCGTTTGATCTCATGGCACTCGTACTCGCCCGAGCACAAAGCCTGTTGAACATCGATGATCAGCAATGCGGTGGTCATGGTCCTTCCTTGAGAAGTGAGTGAATCAGGGGACGAACATAGGCCCGTCCCCTGTTAAACACAACACTCAGTAGCCCAGCGACAACCCGGTGTTACGCCGTGGATCGTTGGCGCCGTAATAGCGGTTCTTGCCGACGGGTTTACCGTCCAGCGAAGGCGCCCCGACGATGATCGCCGCCAGATGGTTGGCATCCTGGGGACCGGCGAACTTGTGGCCCCAGCTTTCGAGGATCTTCACCGTGTCCGGGCTGGTGGTGAAGGCCTCGAGGTTGGTTTCCTCCGGCAGCCATTGCTGGTGGAAACGCGGTGCATCGACCGCTTCCTGGATGTTCATGCCGTAATCGATCACGTTGAGCATGGTCAGCAGGGTCGCGGTGATGATGCGACTGCCGCCGGGGGTGCCGACGACCATCACCACTTTGCCGTCCTTGGTCACGATGGTCGGGCTCATGGACGACAGCGGCGCCTTGCCGGGCGCGATCGCGTTGGCTTCGCCCTGCACCAGGCCGTACATGTTCGGCACGCCGACTTTGGAGGTGAAGTCGTCCATTTCGTCGTTGAGGATGACCCCGGTCTTGCTGGCCATGACCCCGGCACCGAACCAGTCGTTGAGGGTGTAGGTCACCGACACCGCGTTGCCCCACTTGTCGACGATGGAGTAATGGGTGGTGTTGCTGCCTTCATGGGGCGCCACGCCGGGCTTGAGCTCCTTGGAGTTGGCGGCCTTCTGCGGGTTGATCGCTTCACGCAGCTTGGTCGCGTAGTTTTTGTCGAGCAGGTGGGCAATCGGGTTTTTCACGAAATCCGGGTCGCCCAGGTAGCTGTTGCGGTCGACATAGGCGTGACGCATCGCTTCGATCTGGTAGTGCATGCCCTGGGCCGAGTGATAGCCCAGATCCTTCATCGGATAGCCTTCGAGGATGTTCATGATCTGGCAGATCACTACGCCGCCGGAGCTGGGCGGCGGGGCCGAGACCACGTGATAGCCGCGGTAATCGCACTCGATGGGCGCCAGTTCCCGGGTCTTGTATTTGTCCAGATCGGCCTGGGTGATGATGCCCTTGTTGGCCTGGCTGGAAGTGACGATGGCGTCGGCCACCCAACCTTTGTAGAAGCCGTCGGCGCCCTTGTCGGAGATGGTCCGCAGGGTTTTCGCCAGGTCTTTCTGCACGAGTTTCTGCCCGACCTGCATCGGCTCGCCGTTGCTCAGGAAGATCGAGCCGGAATCCTTCATGTCCTTCTTGAACACGTCGGTGGCGTACTCCAGCAGATCGACGTCGCCCTGCTCCAGCACGAAGCCGTCTTCGGCGAGTTTGATCGCCGGCGCAATCACGTCCTTGCGCGGTTTGGTGCCGTACTTGCTCAGGGCCAGTTCCATGCCGGACACGGTGCCCGGCACGCCGACGGCCAGGTGGCCGCGTGTGCTCAGGTCCGGAACGACGTTGCCGTCCTTGTCCAGGTACATGTTGGCGGTGGCGGCCAGCGGGGCTTTTTCCCGGAAGTCGAGGAAGGTCTTGCGCCCGTCCGCCAGTTGAATGGTCATGAAACCGCCGCCCCCCAGGTTACCCGCCGCCGGGTACACCACGGCCAGCGCATAGCCCACCGCGACCGCGGCATCGACGGCGTTGCCGCCGCTCTTGAGCACATCCACGCCGACGTGGCTGGCCAGATGCTGGGCGGTGACCACCATGCCGTTTTCGGCGGCAACCGGAGCGACGGAGGCGGCATGGGCCGTCAGGCAGCTGAGCGCCAACGAGGTCGCAATCAGCGTTTTGGCAAAAGGTTCGTACTTCATGAGTCGGTCTCTTGTTGTTTTAGGGCCCTGCGTTTGAGGGAACCTTCAAGCAGTACGAAGTATGGTCAAGATTGCGTATTGCGCCTCCCGGACGACGCAGTATCCTTAACGCCTGTTCAACAAACCGGCGCGGCACTTGGCATGACTTACACCTACACCACCCTGGCCTCCCCGGTCGGCGAGTTGAAGCTGGTGGCGAACGGTTCGCGACTGGCGGCCATCCTCTGGGAAAACGACAAACCCGGCCGGGTGCGTCTCGGTCCGATGAGCGAAGCGCCGGACAATCCGATCCTGATGCGCACGGCTGAGCAGTTGCGTGAATATTTCGCCGGGACCCGCAATCGATTCGAGCTGGAACTGGATTTCGCCGGGACGGAATTTCAGAAAAAGGTCTGGGCGGCGCTGCTGACCATTACCTTCGGCGAGACCCGCAGCTACAGCCAGATCGCCGAACAGATCGGCAATCCGAGCGCGGTGCGGGCGGTGAGAGCGGCGAATGGCAGGAACCCGATTTCGATCATTGCGCCTTGTCATCGGGTGATCGGTGCGTCGGGGAAACTCACGGGGTTTGCCGGGGGGCTTGAGGCGAAGGAGTTGTTGCTGACGCTTGAAGGTTGCGAGCTGAAGGAATTCAGCAGGATGGACGATCTGTTCCCGGCCTGACCCGGTCCATGTAGCAGTTGGTACATTGTGGCGAGGGGGCTTGTCGAAACGTCGCACCGCCCCGTTGGACTGCGCAGCAGGCCCATCTTTTGGGGACCGCTTCGCGCTCCAACGGGGGCAAGCCCCCTCGCCACAAATGCTACAGGTTCTCATGTAAGTTGAGCTTTGAATTCCTTCAGGTACTGAGTCGCCAGCGTCTCTTTCTGTTTATCGTCGAGCAGCTTGCCCGCCATCTGGAAGAACTTCTGCTCTTCTTCCTTGAGGTGATGGTGGACTTTATCCGACAGCTTCTTCGCGGTCGCCAGCCAGGCGGGGCTGGACATTTCGGTCTCGTCCAGTTCCTCCATCATTTCGTCCATTTCATGATGCTCGGCAATCGCGTGGCGACTCAGGTCGACGCCGTTGTCGAACTCCATCAGCGGAATATAGAAATGCCGCTCTTCAGCGGTTTCATGGGCCTGCAATTCTGATTTGAGCTGCTTGTAGGCCTCGACCCGCTCCGGGGTGTCGCCGCTGGTCTGGATCAATGCCTTGGCATAGGAACGCTGGCGCTCATGGCTCTCGCGCAGGGCTTCGAAAATGTTCACGGACGGTCCTCATCGGTCGCACTCTGGAATGGCGCGTCTGAATAAATGACATCTGCGCGTTGGCGACGGTTCCTCGCTGTTTTGCTGATGGAAGATTGGCGGCGACCACGATAGGCTGCGGATTCACAGCCATACGGATATAGCCATGACATTGCGGATCGAGTTCACCCCCACTCCCACCGAAGAGGAACGCCAGGCGATCCTGAAGCCGCTGCGCGCCTACAACGCATCGAAGGCGGACGGCGCGATTCCCGAGCACGTTGCCCTGCTGGTGCGCGACGAGAACGACCAGATCCTCGGCGGGCTCTATGCGCGGTTGTTTTATCAGTGGTTGTTCATTGACCTGCTGTCGGTGCCGGAGCAGGCCCGGGGACAGGGCATGGGCACGCGGTTGATGCAGATGGCCGAGGACCTGGCGCGGGAGAGAAAGTGCGTTGGACTGTGGCTCGACACCTTTGAATTCCAGGCGCCGGAGTTCTACCGCAAATGCGGTTACAGCGAGATCGGCCACATCGCCGACTACCCGCCGGGTCACAGGCATTTCTTCTTCCAGAAACGCCTGAATTACTGATTACACACATCCCCTGTAGGAGCGAGCATGCTCGCGATGGACGCAAGAACACCGCGGGGCATCAGGCAGCCAACGTTATCGTTAACGACCATCGCGAGCAAGCTAGCTCCTACAGTTGAATGCGTGCGCCAGTCACAAGCAGGTAGCAACTGCTGCCAACCGGCGCTTGGCAACGAAATCATCCTGCTGCGCGTAGTAGCTCAATACCGTACCCGAAGCATCGGTCGTCACGTCCACAAAGGACTCCGCCGAGCGCGTATACACCGTCGTGCCACCGTTCTCCCGTGGCTCCAGATAGCCGCTGGCATCCACGCCGAACACCGTTTCGTCCTGCCAGGAAAACTGCACGCACTGGGCCACGACTTTTTCCGGTTTGTCCGAGTTGAGGGTCTTGTACGGGGGTTTGCCGCGGGCGTCGCTCATTACCGAGCCTGCACAACCGGCCAGCATTGTCGCGGCCAGCGCCACCATCAGAATTCGCATTGCATTCGCTCATCGGAAAAAAGCGGACTGTATCACTGTGGCGGCCGGTGTCGTTCTGCTTTACTGCATACATCTACCGAAGGAGCGACCATGGCAGTACCCGAAGAACATCACGAACGGGCGTTGAAGCGCTTTCTCGATGAGCGCCCCGAGTTGCGTGAAGAACTCGACCACCTGAATCCCCTGCTCGCCCAGGCCAAGGGTGAGACGCTTGAGCAGTTTCGTGACGAGCGCCTGCATGAAGCGTTCGAGGCCGAAGCCGAGCGTCTTGGTCTGTTTGCCTGGGAACTGACCTTGCAACTGACCGCCGCGACACCCGAAGAGTACGAAACCCAGCGCCGGGAAGTGCACCGGGAAGTGGCGGAGATGGCGCGGATGGATTGGCTGGAGTATTGCGACCTGTATGGGATCAAACCCTGACCAGGTTGCTGATTTTGCATCGTTCGGGCGGGCCTCTTCGCGGGCAAGCTCGCTCCCACAGGTTTCGTGTCAAAGCCGCAACTGTCGGCATCTCATCAATCCTTGTGGGAGCGGGCTTGCCCGCGATGGAGCCAGTACAGCCAACATCGATTTAGCCGCCCCGCCGATAAAGCTTTATCATGGCCGCAGTTTCACTGATCGAGTCCGTCATGAAGTTCGCCATTTCCGTGTTTTCCGCCGCCCACGCGCCCTCCTCGCGCCGCGCCTTGCAGTTCGCCCAGGCGGCGCTCGCCGGCGGGCATGAGATTGTCCGGCTGTTTTTCTACCAGGAAGGCGTCTACAACGCGTCCAGCAGCGTGGTCACGCCCCAGGACGAGCTGGACTTGCCCAAGCAATGGCGCGCTTTCGTCAGCGATCATCAACTCGACGGCGTGGTCTGCATCGCCGCCGCCCTGCGCCGTGGCGTGCTGAACGAGGAAGAAGCCCGGCGCTATCAGCGTGAAGCGGTGGCCGTCGACAAGCCATGGGAGCTCTCCGGCCTCGGCCAGTTGCATGACGCGGTGCAGGATGCCGACCGCCTGATCTGTTTTGGAGGCGCGTGAAAATGGTCAAATCCCTGTTGATCATCAGCCGCCAGGCGCCATGGTCCGGCACCGCTGCCCGGGAAGCGCTGGACATCGTGCTGGCCGGAGGCGCCTTCGATCTGCCGATCGGCCTGCTGTTCCTCGATGACGGCGTGTTCCAGCTCGCCCCTCGCCAGAACGCAAAGGCCCTGCAACAGAAAGACCTGAGCGCCAATCTGCAGGCCTTGCCGATGTTCGGTGTCGAAGAACTCTTTGCCTGCGCCGACAGCGTTGCGCAACGCGGCCTGGACCCGAGCGCGCTGTCGCTGGAAGAAGCGCGGGTATTGGCCGCCGCTGACATCACCGCCCTCATTGACCGTTACGACCAGGTGATCACCCTCTGATGTCGACCTTGCATGTGTTGTCTCATTCCCCTTTCGGCGACGATCGCCTGGGCAGCTGCCTGCGCCTGATCGGCGGCGCCGACGCCCTGCTGCTGTCCGGCGACGCGGCCTACGCCTTGCAGCCGGGCACCGAGCCGTTCAAGGCCCTCGAAGCTCGCGGCCTGAAACTCTACATCCTCGCCGAAGACGCCGAAGCCCGCGCCATCGCGGTGCCGGACTGGGCCGAAGCGATCGATTACCCGGCCTTCGTCGAACTGTCGATCCACCACGACAAGGTCAACAGCTGGCTATGAAGGTATTGACCGTCGGCGCCCGCGCCATCGAATTGGACAAGGACGGCTTCCTGGTTGAATTGAGCGATTGGTCGACTGAAGTCGCCAGCGCCCTCGCGGCCGCCGAAGACATCGAACTGACCCCGGCCCACTGGGAAGTGCTCGAACTGCTGCGCAGTTTCTACGCCGAATTTCAGCTGTCGCCCGCCACTCGCCCGCTGATCAAGTACACCGCCTTGAAGCTCGGCCCGGACAAGGGCAACAGCCTGCACCTGAACCAACTGTTCAAAGGCACCCCCGCCAAACTCGCCGCGAAGCTGGCGGGCCTGCCCAAACCGACGAATTGCCTATGACCGACTATCCAGCGCTGACCCTCGAAACGCCCGCCGAACACCCCTTCGCCCAGTTCGTGCGGATCCTCGGCAAAGGCAAGCGCGGCGCCCGCGACCTGACCCGTGAAGAAGCCCGCGCCGCCATGGGCATGGTCCTCGACGAACAGGTCGAGGCCACCCAATTGGGCGCGTTCCTGATGCTGCTGCGCCACAAGGAAGAAAGCGCCGAGGAGATGGCCGGCTTCACCGAGGCCCTGCGTGAGCGCTTGCAGGCGCCGGCCCTGAAGGTCGATCTGGACTGGCCGACCTACGCCGGCAAGAAGCGCCATCTTCCGTGGTACCTGCTGGCGGCCAAGTGCCTGGCGCAGAACGGCGTGCGGATCTTCATGCACGGCGGCGGCGCGCATACGGCGGGTCGGCTGTACAGCGAGCAATTGCTGGAAACGCTGCAGATTCCGCTGTGCCGCAACTGGCAGCAGGTGGGTTCGGCTCTGGACAACGGTGGCCTGGCCTTCATGCCGCTGGTGGACTGGGCGCCGCAGCTGCAGCGCATGATCGACCTGCGTAATACCCTGGGCCTGCGCTCGCCGATCCATTCCCTGGCGCGGATTCTAAATCCGTTGGGCGCCCGCTGCGGCCTGCAAAGCATTTTCCATCCCGGCTATCAGGCGGTGCACCGCGAAGCCAGCGGCCTGCTTGGCGACACGGCGATCGTGATCAAGGGCGATGGCGGCGAGATCGAGATCAACCCCGATGCCGCCAGCCATCTGTACGGCACCGCGAACGGTGAAAGCTGGGACGAGGAATGGCCGCAACTGTCGAGCCAGCGTCACGTCAAACCCGCCAGCCTCGACCCCGAGCACCTCAAGGCCGTCTGGCGCGGCGATGTGGTCGACAGCTACCCGCAAATGGCGCTGATCTCCACCATGGCCCTGGCCCTGCGCGGTCTGGGTCAGCCCCGCGAACAAGCCTTCGAAACCGCCCAACGCTATTGGGATGCGCGGAACAAATCGATTTAACCGATAGTTACTCTTCGATCTTTGCGCTTTTTTATCGAACCTATTTCACTAGACTCTTCTCCAACGCTTATTGGTTGAGGAGTCTTGAACATGGGTTTGCTAGTCGAAGGTCAATGGCAGGACAAGTGGTACGAAAGCAGCAAGGACGGCGCGTTCCAGCGTGAACAGGCGCAGCGCCGCAACTGGGTGACCGCTGACGGCCAGCCAGGCCCGAGCGGTGTCGGAGGCTTTGCCGCCGAAGCCGGGCGCTACCACCTCTATGTTTCCCTGGCCTGTCCGTGGGCCCATCGCACGCTGATCCTGCGCAAGCTCAAGGGCCTGGAAAGCCTGATCGATGTGTCGGTGGTCAGTTGGTTGATGCTGGAAAACGGCTGGACCTTCGACAAGTCCCTGGGCTCCACCGGCGACAAGCTCGACAACTTCGAATTCATGCATCAGCGCTACACCGCCGACACTGTCGACTACACCGGTCGCGTGACCGTGCCGGTACTTTGGGACAAGCAGCAGAAGCGCATCGTCAGCAATGAATCGGCGGAAATCATCCGCATGTTCAACAGCGCCTTCGATGACCTGACCGGCAACGACCTGGACTTCTACCCGCAACCGCTGCGGGCCGAGATCGACACGCTGAACGAGCGCATTTATCCGGCAGTGAACAACGGCGTGTACCGCGCCGGGTTCGCCACTTCGCAGCAGGCCTATGAAGAAGCCTTCGATGAAGTGTTTGCCGAACTGGATCATCTGGAAACGCTGCTGGGCGCCAATCGTTACCTGGCAGGCGAATACCTGACCGAAGCGGATATTCGTTTGTTCACGACGATGATTCGCTTCGACGCGGTGTACCACGGGCACTTCAAGTGCAATCTGCGGCGCATCGCCGATTATCCGAACCTGTCGAACTGGCTGCGGGAGATGTATCAGTGGCCGGGGATCGCCGAGACGGTGGACTTCACCCACATCAAGAACCACTACTACGGCAGTCATAAGACCATCAACCCGACGGGCGTGGTGCCGAAAGGGCCGGAGCAGGATTTCACCGTGGCCCATGATCGGGCGCGGTTGAGTGGGAAAGGTGTTTGGCGCAGGGCCTGAGGTTCTTTAAAAGCATCGCGAGCAGGCTCGCTCCCACACTGGATCTGTGTCGTTCACAAATCCCCTGT
>NZ_JBSVXG010000129.1:0-17451 GCF_054070595.1 Pseudomonas sp. SDO55104_S430
TACAGGTTTTGTGTGAACACCTGTAGGAGCGAGGCTTGCCCGCGAATGGCCGTTATGCGGTCTTAAGCCTTGCCACCACTGCGATCAATCGCAAACCCCGCCCAACTCTGACTCACCGGCATCAACTCCAGGGTGTTGATGTTGATGTGCGCCGGCGCGTTGAGAATCCAGAAGATGGTGTCGGCGATGTCCTGCGGCTGGATTGGCTCGGCGCCGGCATAGGTGGCGTTGTAACGCTCCTGGTCACCGCCGAAACGCACCAGCGAAAACTCGCTCTCGCACAGACCCGGGTCGATGTTGCTGACGCGCACGCCGGTGCCTTGCAGATCGCAGCGCAGGCTCAGGGAGAACTGCTGGACGAAGGCCTTGGTCCCGCCATACACATGGCTGCCCGGATACGGATAGCTCCCCGCGACCGAGCCGACGTTGACGATACCGGCACCACGACCGTGGCCGATCAGGCGCGGCAGCAGCAGACGCGTGGCGTACATCAGGCCCTTGATGTTGGTATCGACCATGGTGTCCCAGTCGTCCAGGTTGCACTTGGGCGCAGGGTCTGCGCCCAAGGCCAGGCCGGCATTGTTGATCAACCCGCGCAGCTTGGCGAAGCTCGGCGGCAGGTTGGCAACCGCCTCTTCCATCGCCTTACGGTCACGCACGTCCAGCACCAGACCATGCACTTCGGTCTGCTTCGACAGCTCGGCGCACAGCGCGTTGAGGCGTTCTTCACGACGGCCGGTCAGCACCAGTTTCCAGCCAGCCTCGGCAAAACGACGGGCACAGGCTTCACCAAAACCGGAAGTCGCGCCGGTAATAAACAGGGTGTTGGACATCGTGTTCTCCTTGCTTCGGCTGAGGAACAGCCATTGGAATGGACAATCAAGTGGAAGCATGCCCGGCCAAACCTTTACCGGCAACCACGTTCCCCACGGACCGCGCCTGTTCAAAAAACAACCAGCAGGCTGATCGATAGGCCCGCCGGGGCCTGCAGCCGATTACGCGCACGTTATCCACAAGCGAATCCACAGACTCTGGGGGCAAGTGGAAAAGCTGCAAGCCGCTATCCACAAGGCTTCGCGCGGGGTTTCAAAACTTTTTTGCTTGACCCCATCAGCCCGCCGTGTAGCCCGTGGCGACTCTCATGACCGGACGGTCAAGGCAGCGATGGCCGCGAGCCAGTAACTGCGGCCTTCAGCGCAGTCTTTCCAGAGTTTAATCACAGACTTATCCACAGGCTTACCCACACTTGTTGGCGGCATTTTCGCCCTCAAGAAAAGGGTTGACAAAGCCGACCTGAAGACCGCCAAAACAGACTGATCAATAAATAACCACATCGCTACAGGCCCCGGTTTTAAAGGCTTACAGCCGAATGCCACCATGTTATTCACAGCCCGCTCCACAGCAAACGGGGACAAGTCAAAAGCGTGACAAAACAGCAATTTGCAGCGGTTTTATGTCGCACTTCGGGAGCTGTGAAAATTTGTTTTCCACAATTGGCTTTACCTGAGGTCGCAGGTCCTGTAGGAGCAAGCACGCTCGCGAAAAACGCCAAGGCAACGCGGGAATCCAGCCAGCCCGCTTTATCGTTGACGACCATCGCGAGCAGGCTCGCTCCCACAGAGTTTTTGGGCATTCTCGCAGGGGCAAAAAAAACGCCCTGACGTTGTTGGCGTCAGGGCGTTTTTTGTACAGCGCTAAGGCTTAGTGCCCGCCAAGATAGGCGCTACGCACATCCTCGTTCACCAGCAGCTCCTTGCCGGTACCACTCATGCGAATCTCGCCGTTGACCATCACATAGGCCCGGTCCGACAGCCTCAGCGCATGGTTGGCGTTCTGCTCCACCAGGAAGATGGTCATGCCGGTCTTCGCCAGTTCCCGCAGGGTGGCGAAGATCTGTTTCACCACGATCGGCGCCAGGCCCAGGCTTGGCTCATCGAGCAGCAACAGCTTCGGCCGGCTCATCAGGGCGCGGGCGATGGCGAGCATTTGCTGCTCGCCGCCGGACATGGTCATCGCACGCTGAGTCCGCCGCTCTTCAAGCCGCGGGAACAGTTGGAACATGCGCTGCATGTCTTCCTTGGCGTACTTGTCACCGATCGGGATGGTGCCCATCAGCAGGTTTTCCTCGACGGTCATGTCGGGGAACACCCTCCGCCCTTCCGGCGACTGCGCGATGCCGTTGGAAGCAATGTAGTGCGACGACTTGTGGGTAATTTTCACGCCTTGATAGACGATCTCCCCGTCCGCCGCTCGTGGCTGGCCGAAGATCGACATCAGCAGGGTCGATTTGCCGGCGCCGTTGGAGCCGATCAGGCTGACGGTTTCCCCTTCGTTGATGTGCAGCGAGACTTTCTTCAGGGCCTGGATCGGCCCGTAGAACACATCCAGCTCCTTGAGTTCGAGGATGGGTTTGCTCATACCACTTCCTCTTCGTCGGCGCCCAAGTAGGCGGCAATCACTTTCGGATCGTTGCGGATGTCGTCGGGACCGCCCTCGGCGATGACGACGCCGTGGTCCAGCACCACGATGTGGTCGGAAATGCTCATTACCATGCCCATGTCGTGTTCGATCAGCACCACGGTCAGATCGTGCTCGTCGCGCAGCAGCCGGATCATCGCGCTCAGCGCTTCGGTTTCCTGAGGGTTGAGGCCGGCGGCCGGTTCGTCCAGGCAGATGATCTGCGGACGGGTACACATGGCCCGGGCGATTTCCAGGCGGCGCTGCTGACCGTAGGACAGTTCACCGGCCAGACGGTTGGCGCAGTCCACCAGGTCCACCACTTCCAGCCAGTAGAAGGCGTGGTCCAGCGCATCGCTTTCGGCCTTGCGATAGCCCTTGGTGTTGAGGATGCCCGCCAGCATGTTGCGGTTGACCCACATGTGCTGGGCCACCAGCAGGTTTTCCAGCACCGACATTTCCTTGAACAGGCGAATGTTCTGGAAAGTCCGCGCAAGACCCGCACGGTTGACCAGATGGGTGCCACCGAACGCCTTGTACCAGAGGCGACTGCCGAAGGATTTCGGCGAGACGAAGTCGGTCGGTTTGAACGATTCGCCCAACAGCTTGATGACGTTGGTCTGCTGGCCACGCAGGTTGAGTTCGATCTTGCCGCCGGAAGCCTTGTAGAAACCGGTCAGGCAGTTGAACACCGTGGTCTTGCCGGCGCCGTTGGGGCCGATCAGGGCGAAGATCGAGTTGCGCTTGACCTTCAGGCTGACGTCGTTCAGCGCCTTGATGCCGCCGAAGTGCATCATGAGTTTTTCGACGTTGAGTACGACTTCGCTCATGGCGCTACTCCTTTACGCGGCGTCACACCGGTACGGCTGATCCGAATCAGTCCGCGCGGTCGCCAGATCATCATCACTACCATCAGCATCCCGAACAGCAGGACGCGGTATTCGGCAAAGCCACGCAGCAGTTCCGGGGCCACGGTCAGCACGAACGCGGCGATCACCACGCCGATGGTCGAACCCATGCCGCCCAGTACCACGATGGCCAGGATCAGGGCCGATTCGAAGAAGGTGAACGAGGTCGGGTTGACGAAACCCTGATAGGTGGCGAAGAACACACCGGCCAGGCCCGCGGTCGATGCACCGATGGTGAACGCCGAGAGTTTGACCAGCACGTGGTTCAGGCCCATGGAGCGGCAGGCGATTTCATCTTCGCGCAGCGCTTCCCAGGCACGACCCACCGGCATCTTGACCAGACGGTGTTTGATGTACAGCACGGCCAGCACGACCAGGAACAACACCGCGTAGATGAAGTAGTACTTCACGTCGGGGTTGTAGGCGATGCCGAAGAACTCGTGGAATGGAACCCCGCCGTCTTTGGCGCGCTTGCCGAACTCCAGGCCGAAGAAGGTCGGCAGTGGCGCCGGCATGCCGTTCGGGCCGCCGGTCAGCGACAGCCAGTTGTTGAGCACCAGACGAATGATTTCACCGAAGCCCAGGGTCACAATCGCCAGGTAGTCGCCGTGCAGACGCAGCACCGGGAAACCGAGGATGCAACCGGCAAGGCCGGCGGTGATCGCCGCCAGTGGCAGCACGGTCCAGAACCCCAGCCCCAGGTATTGATAACCGAGCGCCAGGCCGTAGGCACCGATGGCGTAGAACGCCACATAACCCAGGTCGAGCAGACCGGCCAGGCCGACCACGATGTTCAACCCCAGGCCCAGCAGCACGTAGATCAGCCCGAGGATGACCACGCCCAGCAGGTAGGAGTTGGAGAAGAACGGCAGCACGATAGCGACGACGATCATCAGCGGGATGATCCAGCGCAGGCGTGATTTGTAATCCGGCGGCAGCACGTGCACGCCCGAGCCCGGGCTTTCGAAGCTCTGGAGGATTTTCTCGCCCTTGGCAGTCTGCAGGAACGTGCTCAGGGCGAAACGACCGGCCATGACGATGGCGACGATCCAGGCCACCCGTGAGGTTTCCATGTTGAAGCCGTAGCCGTCGAGCACGACGCCGACGATTGGCCCGAACACGATCAGGGCGATGAGGCCGGAAAGAATCGCATCAACCAGACTTTTTTTGAGATCAATGGTTTTTTTAGTGGTTGAAGACATCGCTTACACCTTCGACACAAGAGGACGGCCGAGCAGGCCTTGAGGCCGAAAGACCAGAACGAGAACCAGCAGCGAGAAGCTGAAGACGTCTTTGTAGTCCGAGTTGACGAGACCCGAGAACAGCGACTCGGAGATCCCCAGGATGATCCCGCCGAGCATGGCGCCAGGCAACGAGCCGATCCCGCCCAGTACCGCAGCAGTGAAGGCCTTGATGCCGATGACGAAGCCCGCGTAGAAGTCGAACGTGCCGTAGTTCATGGTGATCAGCACGCCGGCCAGGGCCGCCATCGCTGCACCGATGATGAACACGTAGGAAATCACCCGGTCGGTGTTGATCCCCAGGATCGAGGCCATCTTGCGGTCTTGCTGGGTCGCGCGGCACATGCGGCCGAGCTTGGTGTACTTGATGATGTAGGTCAGCGCCGCCATGCCGGCAAATGCTGCGACCAGGATGAAGATCTTGGTGTAGGTCAGCTGGACGAAGCCAGTGCCTATGTCGATACGCCATGCGCCGGTCAGAAGCGTTGGAACGCCCTGTTGGCGAGCGCCTTGAGAGATCTGTGCATAGTTTTGCAGGATCAGCGAGATACCGATGGCGCTGATCAGCGGTGCCAGGCGGGTAGAGTTACGCAGGGGTTTATAGGCGATGCGTTCGATGACCCAGCCGTAGACCCCGGTGACGACAATGGTGAACACCAGTGTGCCGAGCATCAGCAGAGGGAAGGATTCAATACCGAAGTAAGCCAGCAGTGCCAGACTGATTGCCGCGAGGTAAGCGGAAATCATGTAAACCTCGCCGTGGGCGAAGTTGATCATGCCAATGATGCCATAGACCATTGTGTAGCCGATGGCGATCAGGCCATAGACCGACCCGAGGGTCAGGCCGTTGACCAGTTGCTGCAGGAAAATACCATCCATAACGCAATCTCACGCATTTGAGAGACTGCACAGAAGCCGCCTGCGTCGGACCGGGGTTCAGCCGCCAGCGCAGCACGGTTGTGTGCAGCTCTACGAGAAAAGACAGGTACTGCACGGACATGTTCGTTGAACACCCGGCGCACAAGGCGCCGGGCGGTTCAGCAGGTCATGTCACTTCTGCTTGTCCAGCTGATGGTATTTGCCGTTTGCGTCCCACTCGTAAACCACGTAGTCGGAGACTTTCAGGTCACCCTTGTTGTCCCAGGTCTTCTCGCCCATGACGGTCTTGACCGGGTTCTTCTTCAGCCATGCGGCAGCGTCTTCGCCCTTGTTGGACTTGGCGCCGTTGAAAGCTGCAGCCAGGGTTTGCACCGAAGCGTAGGCGTACAGGGTGTAGCCTTCAGGCTCGGTACCGGCTTTGCGGAAGGCTTCTACCACGGCCTTGCTGTCTGGCAGCAGGCGAGGGTCGGCGCCGAAGGTCATCAGTACACCGTTGGTGTACTGCGGGCCGCCAGCGGTGGTCACCAGTTCGTCGGTCACGATGCCGTCGTCGGACATGAACTTCACGTCTTTCAGGCCTTCGGTACGCAGTTGTTTAACCAGTGGACCAGCCTCTGGGTGCAGGCCACCGAAGTAGACCACGTCGGCGCCAGCGGCACGGATCTTGGTCACGACGGCACTGAAGTCTTTCTCGCCGCGAGTCAGGCCTTCGTAAAGAACCGGCTTCACGCCGCGTTTTTCCAGCTGTGCCTTGGTGGCGTCAGCCAGGCCCTGGCCGTAGGTGTCCTTGTCGTGCAGCACGACGACTTTCTTGCCCTTGAGCACGTCGACAATGTAGTCGCCGGCCACGATGCCTTGCTGGTCGTCACGTCCGCACATACGGAACATGGCGCTCAGGCCGCGCTCGGTAACCTGTGGGTTGGTGGAGCCAGGAGTGATGGCGATGATGCCCGCTTCGTCGTAGATCTCGGAGGCCGGGATGGTCGACGAGGAGCAGAAGTGACCGACAACGCCGGCAACTTTCTGGTTGGTCAGGTCTTTTGCGACCGTCACAGCCTGTTTCGGTTCGCAGGCGTCATCGCCCTTGACCAGTACGATTTTTTCCCCGTTCACGCCGCCCGCCGCGTTGACCGCATCGGCCGCCGCCTGTGCACCCTTCATGTACTGCTCGCCAAATGCCGCGTTGGCGCCCGTCATTGGACCTGCTACGCCGATCTTGATGTCAGCCTGAGCAAACGCAGAAACACCCAACGCAGTAGCCACTGCGAGGGCCAAAAAGCCTTTTTTGTAAAACGTCTGGGACATGAGGTGGTGCTCCAAGGTTTTTTTTTAATTGGCACTGCGACTTCACTGAATGCTCAGAGCAAGGGCCGTGCCATCGGTTTTTTATTCTTCAAAAAGTCGCTGCATTATTGTTTTTTCGACTGTTTCGGTCCCATTTTCATTGGGCGTGCAACCGTCTAAACCGCGGAAGGTGAAACCATTTATTTTTCGAGGCGCAACCCTAGCGCGCCATCATTGCAACCGCGGCACTAAACGACGTGCAACCAGCCTGTAACAACGCGCGTCACCGAACTGCACACTACCAGTGCGCAACTGCTACAACGCGCACCACTACAGGCTAGTCGCTGCGCCGAAAAGCGCCGCTTTCAACAACGAATTTCGATCGTCAGATGACGATCCGCAAGCACTGGCCCGCGTGATACAGCGAGAAACCGGCCTCGTACAGACAACTGCGCAACCCTGCTCCCGTCAGGGGCTGCATCGGTGCGAAGGGAATCGGTAGCGCTTGAGGATTTTTGTTACACAAATAGTCGGCGAACGCTTTACCAACCACCGTCCCGGTGGTCACTCCTCGGCCGTTATAGCCGGTAACTGCCACTATGCCCGGCGCCGGTTCGAACAGGCGCATCAGGTGATCAGGAGTGAAGGCGATGCGCCCCGTCCAGGTGCATTCCCACTCCACTGGCTTCAGGTACGGGAAGTAATGCTGCTGGACGCGGTCGGCCCAGGCTTTGAGGAACCAGGCCGGTTTCTGATTGCCGTTGCCCAGGCTGCCGAGCAACAAACGGCCGTCTTTGTCACGACGAATGCTGCTGAGCACCTGACGGGTGTCCCAGGAGCCCTGGCCACCGGGCAGGATTTGTTGCGCGGCTTCTTCGGTCAGCGGCACCGAGGCCACTTGATAGTAATAACCGGGGAAGAAATTGCGCTTGAGTTCAGTCCAGTCGCCTTCGGTGTAGGCGTTGGAGGCGATCACTACCTGCTCGGCCAGTACCGAACCGTGCTCGGTCTGGACCGACCAGCGCTGGCCCTGGCGTTCGAGGCGGGTTACCGGGGAATGGTCGTATACCTGAGCGCCCAGGTTTGCAGCGGCTTTGGCCAGCCCGGTTACGTAACCCATCGGGTTGAGGGTGCCGGCCCGGCGATCGAGCAACGCGGCGGCAATTTTCTTTGTACCCGTGGCTTGTTCGCAGGCTTGACCGGTGAGCAGTTCCACCGGCGCACCACGACGCTTCCATTGTTCTTCACGACTGCGCAGATCGGCTTCGCCACGGGCGTTGTGCGCCATGTGCAGCGTGCCTTCGCGGCGCAACTGGCAATCGATGTCGTATTTGTCGACCAGGCTGAATACCAGCGCCGGCGCCGCACCCAGCATGCTATTGAGCTGGCTGCCGACCGCCTTGCCAAACCCGGCTTCGATCTCGTCCGGCGGAATCCACATGCCGGCGTTGACCAGGCCGACGTTGCGCCCCGAGCCGCCATGCCCGGCGCGATGGGCTTCCAGCACACAGACCGTCTTGCCCTGTTCCCGCAAATGCACCGCCGCCGACAGCCCGGTAAAACCGGCGCCGATGACGCAGACGTCGACCGTCAGCTCCCCCTTGAGCGCCGCATTGTCGGGCCTTTGCGGCGTCAGTTTTTCCCACAGACACTCTTCGCGTAACGGCATTGCCAGACTCCAGCAGAAACCTAACAAACACATCTATTCAATGTGGGAGGGGTCTTGTTCGCGAAGGCGTCAGCACATCCAAAATCAATGTGACTGATAAAACGCTTTCGCGAGCAAGCCCGCTCCCACAGGGATCATTGCCCGACTCGAGTATTAGTCGAAGGTGATGCCCTGCGCCAACGGCAATTCAAGCGAGTAGTTCACGGTGTTGGTCTGACGGCGCATGTACGCGCGCCATGCGTCGGAGCCGGATTCGCGACCGCCGCCGGTTTCTTTCTCGCCACCGAACGCGCCGCCGATTTCCGCGCCGCTCGGGCCGATGTTCACGTTGGCGATGCCGCAGTCGCTGCCCACGTCAGACATGAATTGCTCGGCTTCACGCACGTCGGTGGTGAAGATGCACGAGGACAGGCCTTGCGGCACGGCGTTGTTCAAGCGCAGCGCTTCGTTGAAATCGCTGTAGCCGACCACGTACAGGATCGGCGCGAAGGTTTCGTGGCAGACCACATCGCTTTGCTCCGGCATCTCGACGATGGCTGGCGCGACGTAGTAGGCGTTCGGGAACTTGTCTTCCAGCTGACGCTTGCCGCCGAACACCCGGCCGCCTTCGCTCAGGGCACGCTCCAGGGCGTCCTGCATGTTGTCGAAACTTTGCTGGTCGATCAGCGGGCCGATCAGGTTGCCTTCCAGCGGATGGCCGATGCGCACCTTGGAATAGGCGGCCTTGAGGCGGGTGACGATCTCTTCCTTCACCGATTCGTGGGCGATCAGGCGACGCAGGGTGGTGCAACGCTGGCCGGCGGTGCCAACGGCGCTGAACAGGATCGCGCGAACGGCCATGTCCAGGTCGGCGCTCGGGCCGAGGATCATTGCGTTGTTGCCGCCCAGTTCCAGAATGCTGCGGGCGAAGCGTGCGGCGATTTTCGGCGCCACTTCACGGCCCATGCGGGTGCTGCCGGTAGCGCTGACCAGGGCGACACGCGGGTCATCGACCAGGGCTTCGCCGGCATCGCGACCACCAATAATCACCTGGCTCAGGTACGGCGGTGCATCGCTGAAGTTCTTCAGTACGCGATCGAACAGCGCTTGGCAGGCCAGTGCGGTCAGCGGGGTTTTCTCCGACGGCTTCCAGACCACCGGGTTGCCGCAGACCAGCGCCAGCGTTGCGTTCCAGGCCCACACCGCAACCGGGAAGTTAAAGGCGCTGATCACACCGACAACGCCCAGCGGATGCCAGGTTTCACGCATGTGGTGGCCAGGACGTTCGGAGGCGATGGTCAAACCGTACAGCTGACGGGACAGACCGACCGCGAAGTCGCAGATGTCGATCATTTCCTGCACTTCACCCAGGCCTTCCTGAGTGATCTTGCCGGCTTCCCAGGACACCAGCTCGCCGAGGTCGGCCTTGTACTCACGCAAAATGTCACCCAGTTGACGCACCAGCTCGCCACGACGGGGCGCCGGAACCTTGCGCCACAGTTCGAACGCATGATCTGCGCGACTGATGTGCTGCTCGACTTCAGCGGCGCCTTCCCAGTTCACGGCGGCGATGCGGCTGCCGTCGATGGGCGAATGCACGGGCACTTTGCCGTTCTGGTACAGGGCCGGGTTCACGCCAAGACGATCAAGCAATGCGGCAACCATGGGTTACTCCTCAAGCAAAAAACGGTACGGGTGCAGCCGCGCATTCGCGACTGATCAGACCTGTAGTTTTAGCGCTCCCGAGGTTACTCAACAAACGACCATTAAGAGAGATATCATTCCGTTTATTCATGCTGTGCATTGCAGGCAATAAAGAGACAAGAACAAAGGACCGCCCATGCTGAACAAACGCTATTTGCCATCGATCGCTGCGCTGCAGTGTTTCGAAGCCGTGACCCGGCACCTGAGCTTCACCCGGGCCGCCGAAGAGCTGAACCTGACGCAGAGCGCCGTCAGCAAGCAGGTCGCGCAGCTGGAAGAGTTGTTGCAGCACTTGTTGTTCCGCCGGGTGCGTCGTCGCCTGCAAATGACCCCGGCCGGGGACCTGTACCTGGTGGAAGTAAGAAAAATCCTCACCCAGGTCGAGATGTCGACTCATTACCTGCGTTCCTACGGCGGCGAGACTGAAGTCCTGCGGGTTTCCACGCCGCCGACCTTCGGCGCGCGCTGGCTGGTGCCACGCCTCAAGGGCTGGCGCCTGCGTCATCCCTCGATTCATCTGGATCTATGCAGCGAGCAGGAAGCGGACGACTTGCTGCAAGGACGCAGCGATTTGGCGTTCTACTTCGGCCAGGGCTCACGGCCGGGCACCGAATGCCTGAAGCTGTTCAGCGAGGAACTGGTGCCGGTTTGCGCCCCGAGCAGTCTGCCCGCCGAGCCCTTCACCGATCCGACACAACTCGCCGACCTGGTTCTTTTGCAAAACGCCTCCCGTCCCCAGGCCTGGCATGACTGGTTCGACAATCAGGGCTACCACACCGAACACAGCTACCACGGCCCGCGCTTCGAAACCTTCTATATGTGCATCCGCGCCGCGCAGGTCGGCTGCGGCGTGGCGCTGCTGCCTCGATTCCTGGTGGAAGAGGAACTGGCCGAAGGCAAGCTGGTCATTCCATGGAAGCATGCAATGCCCAGCACCGACGCCTATTACCTCGCCTACCCGGAGCATTCGGCGGAAGTGCCGAAGGTGCGGGATTTCGTGAAGTGGATGCTGGAGCAGGTGGACACGCCTCAAACTTGACCGCGCCACCGTAACCTGTGGGAGCGGGCTTGCTCGCGAAGAGGCCGGCACATTCAATATCAATGTCGGCTGGAATGACGCCTTCGCGAGCAAGTCGAATCGTCGCACCGCCGCTCCCACAAAGGATCTCAACCAATCTGAAAAATTGCTGGCATTCCCCGGCACCGATATGCGCCACTATCGCTATTCAATGTGGAGACCCCCTTTATGAGCGAGAGTGTGTTTGCCGATCGCATCGTGCAGAACCTGCTCGACACCGACTTTTACAAGCTGACGATGATGCAGGCGGTGCTGCACAACTACCCCAACGTTGAAGTCGAATGGGAGTTTCGTTGCCGTAACAGCGAGGATTTGCGTCCGTATCTTCAGGAAATCCGCCTGCAGATCGAGCGTCTGGCCGAGTTGAGCCTGAGCGCCGATCAGTTGAGCTTCCTCGAGCGCATCACCTTCCTCAAGCCGGACTTCCTGCGCTTTCTCGGCCTGTTCCGCTTCAACCTGCGCTACATCCACACCGGCATCGAAAACGGCGAGCTGTTCATCCGCCTGCGTGGCCCGTGGCTGCATGTGATTCTGTTCGAAGTGCCGATCCTGGCCATGGTCAGCGAAGTGCGTAACCGTTATCGCCACAGCGATATCGTCCTGGAACAGGCGCGCGAGCAGCTGTATCGCAAGTTCGACTGGCTGAGCGCCAACGCCAGCGCCGACGAGCTTTCCGAACTGCAGGTCGCCGATTTCGGTACCCGCCGTCGTTTCTCGTACCGCGTGCAGGAAGAAGTGGTGAGCGTGCTCAAGCACGATTTCCCCGGTCGCTTCGTAGGCACCAGCAACGTGCACCTGTCCCGGGAGCTGGACATGAAACCCTTGGGCACCATGGCCCACGAGTGGATCATGGCCCATCAGCAACTGGGGCCGCGGTTGATCGACAGCCAGATTGCCGCCCTCGATTGCTGGGTCCGCGAGTACCGCGGCCTGCTGGGGATCGCCCTGACCGACTGCATCACCAGCGATGCGTTCCTCGGCGATTTCGACCTGTTTTTCGCCAAGCTCTTCGACGGCTTGCGTCACGACTCCGGCGATCCGGTGCTGTGGGCGGAAAAGGCCATCGCGCACTATCACAAGCTGGGCATCGACCCGATGAGCAAGACCCTGACCTTCTCCGACAGCCTGACGCTGCCAAAGGCCCTGGATATATTCCGCGCGCTACGGGGTCGGATCAATGTCAGCTTCGGTATCGGCACCAACCTGACGTGCGATATTCCGGGTGTCGAACCGATGAGCATCGTGCTTAAAATGACCGCCTGCAACGGTGCGCCCGTGGCGAAGATCTCCGACGAGCCCGGCAAGACCCACTGCAAAGACCCGAATTTCGTCGCCTATTTGCGACACGTTTTCCAAGTACCTGCCCCCTTTTCCGGCACATCCGGCCCATCTAGCAAGGAGTGAATTCATGCAAGCCGTACAGCGTGAGATTGCTGAGCAGCTCAAGGTTCAACCGCCGTTCGCCGACGAGGCCGCCCTGGAGGCGGAAGTCGCCCGACGCATTACCTTCATTCAGGACTGCCTGATCAACTCCGGGCTCAAGACCCTGGTGCTGGGCATCAGCGGCGGTGTCGATTCCCTGACCGCAGGCCTTTTGGCCCAGCGCGCCATGCGCGAACTGCGTCAACGCACGGGCGACGGCAGCTACAAGTTCATCGCCGTGCGCCTGCCGTACGAAACCCAGTTCGATGAACACGACGCCCAGGCTTCGGTGGATTTCATCAAGCCCGATGAGCGCCACACCGTGAACATCGGTCCGTCGGTCAAGGCTCTGGCCAATGAAGTCGCGGCATTCGAAGGCAAGCACGCGGTCTCGGTGGATTTCGTACTCGGCAACACCAAAGCGCGCATGCGCATGGTCGCCCAGTACACCATCGCCGGCGCGACCCAGGGTCTGGTGATCGGCACCGACCACGCGGCGGAAGCGGTGATGGGTTTCTTCACCAAGTTCGGTGACGGCGCCTGCGACCTGGCACCGCTCAGCGGCCTGGTGAAGAACCAGGTCCGGGCGATTGCCCGCAGCTTCGGTGCGCCGGAATCGCTGGTGGAAAAAGTCCCGACCGCCGACCTGGAAGACCTGTCGCCCGGCAAACCGGACGAAGCCTCCCACGGCGTGACCTACGCCGAGATCGACGCTTTCCTGCACGGCAACCCGGTGCGCGAGGAAGCGTTCAAGATCATTTGCGATACGTACAGAAAGACCCAGCACAAGCGCGTGATGCCGTTTGCGCCGTGATGCCCCCGCAAAAACAAAAAAAGCGCCTGTGAAGGCGCTTTTTTTATGAAGGCAATTCGATCACTTCAGCGTGACAGTGCCTTTCATCATCGAGATATGGCCCGGGAACGAGCAGAAGAAGCCATATTTCTCGTTGGCATCGAGTTTGGACACATCGAAGGTCACCGAGTCGGTTTCCTTGGCGCCGATGATCTTGGTGTGCGCGATGACGCGGGCATCGCCTTCTTTCAGGTAGTCCTTGTCGATACCGGCGCCCAGGCCATCAGTGGCGATCGGCTGCATGTCGGCTTCTTTGCTCAACACCCAGTTATGGCCCATGACGTTCTTCGGCAAGCTGCCGGAGTGGGTCAGTTCGACGGTGAAGGTTTTGCAGCTCTTGTCGATTTCAATGGCCTTCGTGTTGAAGGACATCTGGTCTGTGGAGTCGACGGTGACTTTGCACTCCGCAGCCATCAATTGGCTGCTGGCCAGTGTCAACAGGGATACCGCAACGAGTTTGGCAAACATGGTGAATCTCCAAGGCAGGGTTATCGGAAATGCGAATGGACAGAAGACTGCCTGAAAACTTCGCAAGTTCATATGACCTGAGTCAAAAATTGTATACAACTTTTGGGCTATGGCCCCCATCGAGACAATCTACCAGCCAGGCGTCTGCCCCGGGCCTATGATCGAACCATCATCACCGCCAGGAGTTTTCGACATGTCCCTCAATAGCCTGTTGTGCAGTTTGCTCGCCGCCTACGCCTGTGGCGCCAGCGGCACCTATGAAACGCCCAAGCGGGAAGTTTAGTCCTTGGAGCGCGATACGCATGCCTTTACTCTGTGGCCCTGATCGACCCTGGAGTAAGGCATGTCTTTAGCATCTGTCTGTGTATTTTGCGGTGCCAGCACCGGCACCAATCCGGCTTACCGTGAAGCAGCCGTGGCCCTGGGCCGCGCGTTGGCCGAACGCAAATTGACTCTGGTCTATGGCGGTGGCGCCGTGGGCCTGATGGGCATTGTGGCGGACGCCGCGCTGGCGGCTGGTGGCGAAGTGATCGGCATCATTCCGCAAAGCCTCAAGGACAAGGAAATCGGCCACAGTGGCCTGACCCGCCTGGAAGTGGTCGACGGCATGCACGCGCGCAAGGCGCGGATGGCCGAACTCAGCGACGCCTTCATCGCCCTGCCGGGTGGCCTGGGTACGCTGGAGGAATTATTCGAAGTCTGGACCTGGGGCCAGTTGGGATACCACGGGAAGCCGCTGGGCCTGCTGGAAGTAAACGGTTTCTACAGCAAACTCACCGGGTTTCTCGATCACATCGTCGAAGAAGGATTCGTGCGCGGCGCGCATCGCGACATGCTGCAGGTGAGCGAATCGCCGCAGACGCTGCTGGATTCGCTGGAGAACTGGCGCCCGAGCGTGGCGCCGAAGTGGGTCGAGCAAAAGCCCGACTAACGATTCACCACCCTCCCATGTAGGAGCCGAGCTTGCTCGCGATGGTGGTCAACGATGACGCGGGATGCCTGATACCCCGCGTTATCGTTTACGTCCATCGCGAGCATGCTCGCTCCTACAGATGGGGACGGCGTCCCGGGAGGTTTAGCGCGGCACCACCGGCTTGCGCCCGGCCTTCTGCCCTTTACCGCCCTTGGCCGCTTCCTTGCGCTCCTTGGCCGCCTGCTGGTTGCGGGCGAACGCCGCCGCCTTGGCCTGTTCGCGCTTGTCCCACGGGTTGCCGCCGTCGCTGGCGCGCGGTGGCAGGCCGGTGTGCTGGGTCAGGATCTTGGTGGTTTTTTCACCGGAAACCTTATGGCTGCCAGCCGGCGTCGAGTTCTTGCGACGGGCGCTCTGGTAGCTGTCGGTGGACGGCTGGTGCAGCGGGATCAGCTGGTTCTTGCCCGGTCCGATCAGGTCGCTGCGACCCATGCGAGTCAAGGCTTCACGCAGCATCGGCCAGCCTTTCGGATCGTGATAACGCAGGAACGCCTTGTGCAGGCGGCGCTGCTCTTCGCTCTTGACGATGGTCACCGGGTCGCTCTTGTAGGTGACCTTGCGCAGCGGGTTCTTGCCCGAGTGGTACATCGCGGTGGCGCTGGCCATCGGCGACGGATAGAACGCCTGCACCTGGTCGGCACGGAAACCGTTGCCCTTGAGCCACAGCGCCAGGTTCATCATGTCTTCGTCGGTGGTGCCAGGGTGCGCCGCGATGAAGTACGGAATCAGGTACTGCTCTTTGCCCGCTTCCTTCGAGAACTTCTCGAACATGCGCTTGAACCGGTCATAGGTACCAATGCCCGGTTTCATCATCTGGTTGAGCGGACCTTCCTCGGTGTGTTCCGGGGCGATCTTCAGGTAACCACCGACGTGGTGGGTCACCAGCTCTTTCACGTATTCCGGCGACTCGACCGCGAGGTCGTAACGCAGGCCGGACGCGATCAGGATCTTCTTCACACCCGGCAACGCGCGGGCGCTGCGATACAACTGGATCAGCGAGGAGTGATCGGTGTTCAGGTTCGGGCAGATGCCAGGGAACACGCACGACGGCTTGCGGCACGCGGATTCGATTTCCGGGCTCTTGCAGGCGATGCGGTACATGTTCGCGGTCGGGCCGCCGAGGTCGGAAATCACACCGGTAAAACCCGGGACCTTGTCGCGAATTTCTTCGATTTCGCGAATGATCGACTCTTCGGAACGGTTCTGGATGATCCGCCCTTCGTGCTCGGTGATGGAGCAGAAGGTGCAGCCACCGAAGCAGCCACGCATGATGTTCACGGAGAAGCGGATCATGTCGTAGGCAGGGATTTTTTCCTTGCCATACGCAGGATGCGGAATACGCGCGTAAGGCATGCCGAACACGTAGTCCATTTCTTCGGTGGTCATCGGAATGGGCGGCGGGTTGAACCAGACGTCTACCTCACCGTGCTTCTGCACCAGCGCACGGGCGTTGCCCGGGTTGGTTTCCAGGTGCAGCACGCGGTTGGCGTGGGCGTAGAGAACAGGGTCGTTGCGAACCTTTTCTACCGACGGCAGACGGATCACGGTCTTGTCGCGGGTCATCTTCGGGCTTGCCAGGATCTGTACGACCTTGGCTTCCTGCGGATCTTCAACCGGCCCCTTTTCCTGCTCGATGGCGCAGGCCTGGGTGTCCTGGGTGTTCACGTACGGGTTGATGATCTTGTCGATCTTGCCCGGACGGTCGATTCGCGTGGAATCGACTTCGTACCAGTCTTTCGGCGTGTCGCGACGGATGAACGCGGTGCCGCGCACATCGGTGATGTCTTCGACTTTCTGACCATAGGACAAACGCTGGGCGACTTCGACGATCGCGCGCTCGGCGTTGCCGTAGAGCAGGATGTCGGCGCTGGCGTCGATCAGGATCGAGTTGCGCACCCGGTCCTGCCAGTAATCGTAATGGGCAATGCGGCGCAGGGAGGCTTCGATGCCGCCAAGCACGATCGGCACGTGCTTGTAGGCTTCCTTGCAGCGCTGGCTGTAGACCAGGCTCGCGCGGTCCGGACGCTTGCCGGCCATGCCGCCTGGCGTGTAAGCGTCATCGGAACGGATTTTCTTGTCGGCGGTGTAGCGGTTGATCATCGAGTCCATGTTGCCGGCCGCGACGCCGAAAAACAGGTTCGGCTCGCCCAGCTTCATGAAGTCGTCTTTGGACTGCCAGTCAGGCTGGGCGATGATCCCGACGCGGAAGCCCTGGGCCTCCAGCAGACGGCCGATGATCGCCATGCCGAACGACGGGTGATCGACGTAGGCATCACCGGTGACGATGATGATGTCGCAGGAATCCCAGCCAAGCTGATCCATCTCCTCCCTGCTCATCGGCAGGAATGGCGCTGGCCCGAAACATTCGGCCCAGTACTTTGGATAGTCAAATAACGGCTTGGCTGCTTGCATGTCGATAACCGGTGTTGGCTTTCATTGAATTTCGCGGGCGCGGAATATAGCACAAATTTTGATCAATTCCGACGGCTGTGGTCGGAAATTGCGGTGACCCATTCGCGGGCAAGCCTCGCTCCTACAG
>NZ_JBSVXG010000130.1:0-17259 GCF_054070595.1 Pseudomonas sp. SDO55104_S430
GCAGTCGCAAAACCTGAGTGCGAGATTTGCCTGAAACACCGCATAGTCTGATTTCACGACTGCTTCGCAGCCGGACGCAGGCTGCGCCAGCTGCTACAGGGCTGCGATTCTCTGAGGAATCAACCCTCTTCAAGCCACCAGCGCAGCGGCTTGCCTTCGGCAGGCCAGAAGCGCATCTGCTCGATGGACGAGACGTCCCAGCGCTGCACGTTTTCCAGGGCCTGCAGGAAACGTTTTTCCTGTTCCATCAGCGCCGGCGCGCAAAGTTTGCGGGTGCTGCCGATCTTGCCGAAGGTCAGCTTGTCGCCTTCAAGGGTGTACGGTGCGAACCAGTGGTTGCAGCCGCCATTGCCGTAGGCACGACCGTCTTCACCGAGGGTGATGGTCAGGTGGCTGTAATCCATCAGCGGGCGTTCGCCGATCCATTCCAGAATGTAGCTGCGGTTCTGCTGCAATTGCACCGGTTCGGCGGCGCAGCCCATGAGGCCGACACCTACCATCGCGGCCAGAGCCAGGTGTTTCATCAAGCAGGCTCCTGGCATTTCGGGCACAGGTGTCTCTCACCGACAGACTTCCAGCCCAGCTCGGCAATCCGCGCAGTGGCGGCAGGTTTCTCAGCCTTGCTGCCCAGCTTGGCATCGACCGCGAACTCGAAGCTCAGCTCCTTGGCGCAGCTGTCGCAGTTCACCTGCCAGGTGTGAATCGCCAGTTCGCCGAACACCGGACCACTGGCCACCGCCACCCATTGGCCGGGCGGGTTGATCAAGTGGCGAACCGTTTCGACGGTCAGGCGCATGGACAGGTCCTTGGCGCCCTTGAGGGTGACCACCAGCACATCGTTATTACGAATCGAGCCGCCGTTGCCGGTGACCTGATAACGTCCCGGCACCAGGGCACGGCATTCAGTGAGGGTGTGTTGCGGGTTCATCAGGCTGTAGCGAAAATCGTGTTCGACCATGGGTCCTCCAAATATGCGCGACATGCTAGCACGGGCATAAGGACAGCATGGTGCGGGCAGATGACCTTCGATCAGGTTCAACTGATCGGCCGACTCATGGCACACTGCCGCTTTTCAAACCCCCAGGGAACGGACATGGCGTTAATCGAGTGTTTTGAGTGCAAGCAACGCATCAGTTCAACGGCGCCTGCGTGCATTCATTGCGGCGCACCTGCGGCCGCGCAAGCGGTTGCTGCAGCGCCATCTCCGACGCCATCTCCAGCGCCGCAACAAGCTCCCCTTTCTTTCGGGCGACTGCCAACCGATGAAAGCGTGCCACGGGCTACTCCCGCGGCGTTCCGGCGTCGGCGTCAACCGCAAGCAGAGCCCGAAGCCGTGGCCCCGGCTGTCGTGCCGACCGGCCCGCGCAAGGTGGAACTGTGGCTGAAGATCATGGTGTTTTTGCTGCCGGCGTTTTTTGTCTGGTTCCTGCTGCGTCGCGGGCACAGTGCGATGCAGCGCTTGATCGGCTTTGGCTGGTTGGGGCTGCTGATTCTGCTGACCAAGGCCTGAGCCGATTAGCCCTCGACTCTGTTCTGTGCGTTACCGGCCGCCCACGCCGCGATGTTCTGCAAGGTCGTCGCGCCGATCGCACCCAGGGCTTCGCGGGTCAGGAAGGCCTGGTGCGCGGTGATGATCACGTTAGGAAAAGTCAGCAATCGCGCCAGCACGTCGTCCTGCAACGGCAGGTCGGAACGGTCCTCGAAGAACAGTTGCGCTTCCTCTTCATACACGTCCAGCCCCAGATAACCCAATTGGCCGTCCTTTAATGCATCGATCAGCGCAGGGGTATCCACCAGACCTCCGCGGCCGGTGTTGATCAACATCGCGCCGGGTTGCATGTGCGCCAGCGTTTCGCGGTTGATCAAATGTTTGCTCTGCTCGTTGAGCGGGCAGTGCAGGCTGATGATCTGCGATTCGGCCAACAGTTGCGGCAGCTCCAGATAACGGGTGCCCAGCGCTTCGACCTGCGGGTTTGGATAGGGGTCGTAGGCCAGTAACTGGCAGCCGAAGCCGTGCATGATTTTTGCGAAGGTGGCGCCGATCTGCCCGGTGCCGACCACGCCGACGGTCTTGCCCACCAGATCGAAGCCGGTCAGGCCATGCAGGGTGAAATCGCCTTCGCGTGTACGGTTATAGGCGCGGTGCAGGCGCCGGTTCAGCGCCAGGATCAGCGCCACCGCGTGCTCGGCGACGGCATGGGGTGAATAGGCGGGAACTCGAACGATGGTCAGCCCCAGGCGTTTGGCCACCGAGAGATCGACATGGTTGTAACCGGCCGAGCGCAGGGCAATCAGGCGCGTGCCGCCGGCTGCGAGGCGCTCCAGCACCGGGGCGCTCAGGTCATCATTGATGAAGGCGCAGACCACCTCGTGATGTTCCGCCAGCGCCGCCGTATCCAGACTCAGCCGCGCGGCTTGAAAGTGCAATTCGATGCCGGTCGGCAATTCGGCGGCGAGAAAACTGTCGCGGTCGTAGGTCTGGCTGCTGAAAAGAATGGTGCGCATGAATCCTCCTGATCCCCTGGCTACATTAGTCAGCCTTTACACCCGGTGTATTGCCCTGAATCAAGCATTGATCCGCGCCTGGGCCGCCAGGCGATTGATCGCCCGGTCGAGTTCTTCGAGAGCGCCGAAGGCCTTTGGGTCCTGTTGCTTTAGCAGGGTTTCGCTGCGCTGGCAGGCGGCGCGCAGTTGTGGGACGCCGCAATAACGTGTGGCGCCGTGCAGGCGGTGGACCCGTTCGATCAAGGCGTTGTGGTCGCGGTTTGCCTGGGCCTGGCGAATCGCCTCGCGGTCGGCCTCCAGCGATGCCAGCAGCATCGCCAGCATGTCCGCGGCCAAATCGGCCTTGCCCGCGGCCAGGCGCAAACCTTCCTCGTGATCCAGCACCTGCAACTCATAGGCGCCGCCATGATTGTCGCCCGGGCGTTCCGGGCTGTGATTGCGCAGCGCCAGGCCGCTCCACTTGAGCACCACTTGCGCCAGTTGCCGCTCGCTGATCGGCTTGGTCAGGTAGTCGTCCATGCCGCTTTGCAGCAGTGCGCGTTTTTCGTTGGCCATCGCGTGGGCGGTGAGGGCAACGATCGGCAACGGCGTGCAATGCCGTTCGCTTTCCCACTGACGAATCGCTTCGGTGGTCTGGCGCCCGTCCATGCCGGGCATCTGCACGTCCATCAGCACCAGATCGAAGGTCTCGGTCTGCACCGCCTTGACCGCGGCGTACCCGCTTTCCACCGCGAGCACTTTGGCGCCCATGTCCTCGAGCAGGGTCTGCACCAACAACAGGTTGGCCGGGTTGTCATCGACGCAAAGCACTTTCGGCGCGCGGCTGGACACCGGCTCGCCAGGTTCGCTGCGCGGCAGGCGCGGGTTGACCAGATCCGACAGCGCCCGGCGCAGCTTGCGGGTGCAGGCCGGTTTGGCCTGAAGCTGGCTGTGGGGGTTGGGGACCGAGAGGTGGAACAGCGTCTGTTCCGTAGTCGGGCACAGCACCAGCACCTTGCAGCCCAGGTGTTCGAGGTCCCAGATGTGCTGGTTCAGGCGCTCCGGCGGCATGTCGTTGCTGGTGACGCCCAGCACCGCCAGATCGATCGCCTGTTCGGTCTGGTGGGCAACGGTCACGCCATTGGTGAGGCTTTCCAGGTTGGCGAAGGGTGCGACCGTCAGCCCGCAGTCTTCCAGCTGATGTTGCAATGCCTGACGGGCCAGCTCGTGATTTTCCAGCACCGCGACGCGCCGTCCGAACAGCGGCGGACCGGGCAGGTCTTCGGCATCGTCGCGGGTTTTCGGCAGGCTCAGACTGATCCAGAATTCCGAACCTTCGCCCGGGATACTCTCGACGCCAATTTCGCCACCCATCTGCTCGATCAAACGCTTGGAAATCACCAGACCCAGGCCGGTGCCGCCGGGTTGGCGCGACAGCGAGTTGTCAGCCTGGCTGAAGGCCTGGAACAGCGCGCGCACGTCCTGACTGGACAGGCCGATCCCGGTGTCTTGAATGCTGATGCGCAGTTGCACGCTATCTTCGTGTTCTTCCTCGAGCATGGCGCGGGCAACGATGGTGCCTTCGCGGGTGAACTTGATCGCGTTGCTCACCAGGTTGGTGAGGATCTGCTTGAGTCGCAGCGGATCGCCCACCAGCGACAGCGGCGTGTCGCGGTACACCAGGCTCACCAGTTCCAGCTGCTTGGCGTGGGCGGCGGGGGCGAGGATGGTCAGGGTGTCCTGCAGCAGGTCGCGCAGGTTGAACGGAATATGGTCGAGCACCAGTTTGCCGGCCTCGATCTTCGAGAAGTCGAGGATCTCGTTGATGATCCCCAGCAGGCTGTCGGCGGATTTTTCGATGGTGCCCAGATAGTCGAGCTGGCGCGGAGTCAGCTCGCTTTTTTGCAGCAGGTGGGTGAAACCGAGAATGCCGTTGAGCGGCGTGCGGATCTCGTGGCTCATGTTGGCGAGGAATTCGGATTTGATCCGGCTCGCTTCCAGGGCTTCCTTGCGCGCCAGGTCGAGCTCGATGTTCTGGATCTCGATGGTTTCCAGGTTCTGGCGCACGTCTTCGGTGGCCTGGTCGACACTGTGCTGCAATTCTTCCTGGGCGTTCTGCAGGGTGCCGGCCATGCGGTTGATGCCGTACGCCAGTTCATCCAGTTCCTGGCTGCCGAGAGGGGGCAGACGGGTTTCCAGGTGGCCGTCCTTGAGCTGGGCCACGGCCTGTTTGATCTGGGTGATCGGCCGATTGATCGTGCGGCCCATTCGCAAGGCCAGCAACGCCGCGCCACCAAGCCCGGCCAGGATCATCATCAGGCTGGCGAACAGACTGCGATAGCCGCGCAACAGCATGCCGTTGTGGGACAGTTCCAGTTCGACCCATCCCAGCAGCCGGTCGGTTTCCTCAGGGATGACGTCAGCCGCCAGATTGCGGTGTTTGCCGAATACCGGGAGCAGGTAGCGGGTTGCATCGTTGCCAGTGCGGCTCAGCATCTGCGAGCCATCGCCCAGTGGCGCCGGATTGAGCATGATGGGCCCGGCGTGGGCCAGCAGCGAGCGGTCCGGCGCAAGGAAGCTCACGGCGCGCACGTCCGGCTGTTCCAGGGATTGGGTAGCAATGCGTTCCAGCAGGTCGCTGTCCTTGTGGCCCATGGCAGGTGCCACCAGGGGAGCGAGCTGCTCGGCGATCATCTGACCGCGCTGCATGAGTTGGGCGTGCAGGTCAGCTTGTTGCAGCCAGGTGAAATAGCCGCCCAGAACCAACGCCATCAGACTGGTCGGCAACAGGGTCAGCAATAGCACGCGGCCTTTAATTCCCAGTTTCGTGAGCACGCATCTCTCCTGCATCCAGCTATCGATAGACCTGCGCATGCGTCCGGCACGCACCATTTGCGCAGTGTAGCGATTTGCACGCGGGCAATCTTCGTAAAAATCGATGGCGTCATTCGTCGCCCGAAGCGGCAGTTTCCACTCACGGTCAGCCCCTCGACTTGTCCCGCACCGCTCAATCTTGAATAATCGCCAACTGAGAATTATTTGCAGATAACCATGACTCCCATCGCTGCCGTCCATCCCCGCATCTTATCCATCGAAGACGACCTGGTGCTTGGTGCCTATGTTCATGAACATCTGGGCCGTAGCGGCTTTCAGGTGACCTGGTGCCAGAACGGCCAGGAAGGACTGGACGCCGCGCGCCAGCAAACTTTCGATGTGGTGCTGATGGACATTCTGCTCCCCGGGCTCGACGGTCTTTCGGTGCTGACGCAATTGCGCCAGAGCCATTCGACGCCGGTGCTGCTGATGTCGGCGCTCGGTGCCGAAGCCGATCGCATCAGCGGTTTTCGCCTGGGCGCAGATGACTACCTGCCCAAGCCGTTCAGCATGGTCGAGTTGCGGGTGCGCATCGAAGCGATTCTGCGGCGGGTGGCGCTTGATCGACGGCCGACGCCGGTGTCCATCGCTGCGGTAGTGGACAGCCTGCGTTTCGACGATGAACTGTTCGACGTGGTCTACGACGGGCAGGCAGCGGGTCTGACCCGAACCGAATACCGACTGCTGGAAACCCTCAATCGCAACGACGATGAAGTCCTGAGCAAAGCCTTCCTTTATCAGCACGTCCTGCAGCGCGGCTACGCGGCCCACGACCGTAGCCTGGACATGCACATCAGTCAGATCCGCCGCAAGCTCAAGGCCGTCGGCTATACCGAGCGCGAAGTGCGCACCGTCTGGGGCAAGGGCTACATCCTGAGTGCCGGCGATGAAATGTAATTTGCCGGGACGGCACTCGCTGTTCTGGAAGCTCGCCTGTCTGCTGGTGGCGTTCTGTCTGCTGATGATCTGGCTGAGCTGGTCCTGGGGGCGCTACATGGAAGAGCGCAACCAGTTCCTGTCCGATGAGGCTCGCGGCACCCTTACACGTTACGCCGCCGAAGCCGAGCAGGCGTGGCAGCAGGACCAGCGCGACGGCATCGATCGATGGCTGCAGGGCATGCGCCAGCGGGAAAAGAGTTGGGTGGGCGTCATCGGCGGCGATTTGCAGTCGCTGAGCAGCCAATGGTTGTCGGAAAAAGACACCGAGCACCTGACCTTTCTGCGCGGCCTGGATTGGCCCATCCACAAGAAAGGCCGGCCATGGATGCGCGTACCCTTTCCCCACGATCCGGCCGCCGGCAGCCTGGTGATCGAACTGCCCGAACGCTTTGTGCCCGGTCGCTACCGGGTTTTCTGGCGGGTGATCACCAACGGCGTCATTCCCGGGCTCTTCACTTTATTGCTGTGCGTCGGCCTGTACCGTCTGCTGGTGGTGCCGCTCAATCATCTGCGCGCGCAGGCCAACGCCTGGCGCGCCGATCAATTGAACGTGCGACTGTCCAGTCGCACCACCAACCGTGCCGATGAACTGGGCGAACTGGGCAGGGCGTTCGATCACATGTCCGAACGCCTGCAAAGCACCGTGGCCTTGCAGCAGCAATTGCTGCGCGACCTGTCCCACGAACTGCGCACGCCATTGAGTCGCCTGCGGGTGGCCAGTGAAAGCGAGGAGGATCTGCAAGCCTTGCGCGAGCGCATCGGCCGAGAAGTAGACGGCATGCAGCGACTGGTGGAGGACACCCTGCAACTGGCCTGGCTCGACACCGAACGCACCCGACTGCCCGACGAAGCGATCCAGATCCAGGCTCTGTGGGAAATGCTCACGGAAAATGCCTGCTACGAAAGCTGCTGGCCGGGCGGCCAACTGCAGTGTTCGGTGGACGCCTCCTGCTGGGTTCGCGGCCATCTCAACACCCTGGCCCAGGCGTTGGAAAACATGCTGCGCAACGCCATTCGACATTCACCCGAGGGTGGCATCGTCCGGCTTGCCGGTCGACGGGATGGCGATTACTGGCACCTGTGGCTGGAGGACCAGGGCGGCGGCGTGGCGGAAGCGGATCTGGAGCGGATCTTCCTGCCTTTCACGCGTCTCGACGGCTCGCGGCCGGGGGATGGTGGTTTTGGATTGGGGTTGAGCATTGCCAGGAATGCGGTGCAGCGGCAGGGCGGCAAGCTTTGGGCGCAGAACACCGGGAGTGGGTTGCGGATGAATATGCGGTTGTTGGTTCATCCGGTGCCGGGTTGAGATAATTCGCAACATCTTCAAAGGCTTTTGGCTGGATATAGCACTCAAGGTATTTGTTTGAGGGGCGATATCCAGTTTGATAATAAAAAGCCAAGGAGATGTTTATGAATGTTAACTTGCCAGCCCTGTCCATGAGGTCGGATCCCTATTTCATCAAGAATCCTGATGAGACGACCAATAACTTTACGAAGAAAAATGTTGAAGATGCTGCTGAAACTTTGGAATTGAAGAGCGAGCTTTCGATTGATGAGTTGAAAGAAATGCTGAAGGGGTATGACTTCACGTCAATCAGCACCAACGAATTGGCTGATGTTGGTTCTTTATTGGTTAAAAGTGGCTTGATCGATGGCGACGTGTCGATGTTTTTCATTTTTGGAAACAAGGAAACTGACGAAACCGGTCATCAAACGGGAAAAGACGTCAAGTTTAATGCGGTAGCCATGTTTAATCAGATGCTGGGAGACAGGCAGGAGTCTGAATTGAATGCAATAAAAAGCTTTCGTGAAATATCCAGCCACCTTACTCGAGCAAATCATGTCCTGGCAGCACTTTCCTATTTTGCCAACTCTTCTCAAACCAGCCTTTCCGTCAATGTGGAAGCTTGAATTGGCAGTGCCCGTCCTGGCAGGTACGGGCACCTGATGGTTTAAGGTTTATCGACCGTAGCGTGTGGTACCCGAATAACTTCTGGGCACGTCGTGGTCATTCACATGAAGAACTCTATATGTACCAAAAGGACCCAGTACGGAAGCCGAACTGCCATTGTTACTGGCTACCTGATTCCAGTTTCCCGTTTCCTGCTTCTCAATGACGATCCTGGGAGGCGATCCGGTGCCTGAAGCGGAAATGGTCGAAGTGATATTCGCCTTTAGACATCCGTTTGCACCAGTGATGGAAAACGGTCCCTGTACGATCACGAATGATTTGGCAGGGACGATCCCGGTATAGGTGTTTTGAATGTAAGTACATGCAGCAGAAGCTGGGCCAGTTGCAAGAATAAGAGCCGCCGCAAAGGGAAGGGCGAGTAATTTTTTCATTTGTATCTTCCTTGAATAATGATTGAGTAGTGCAGCAAGGGTCAGTTTGCAAAGGCTGTCGCATTAATGCTCTGCCCGTCGAGAAGCCTACTCGCGCTACATAGTTTTCACTAGTTCACGAACAGCACCGCGACCTGAAGGAAACTTCCTAAGACTTCGATCTTCTTTCCTACAGAAATCGCACGAACTTAAACATCCCGTTGTAGGAGCGAGCATGCTCGCGATGGTCGTCAACGATAGCGCTCGCAATCTGACGCCCTGCGGTGCCCCACCCTCCATCGCGAGCAAGCTCGCTCCTACAGAGTTCGATGGTTCGCGGCGGGGGGATGGCGGGTTCGGCCTGGGGTTGAGTATTGCCAGGAATGCGGTGCAGCGGCAGGGCGGCAAGCTCTGGGCGCAGAATACCGGGAGCGGGTTGCGGATGAATATGCGGTTGTTGGTTCATCCGGTGCCGGGTTGAGATAATTCGCAACATCTTCAAAGGCTTTTGGCTGGATATAGCACTCAAGGTATTTGTTTGAGGGGCGATATCCAGTTTGATAATAAAAAGCCAAGGAGATGTTTATGAATGTGTACTTCTCTAGCCAATCGATGAGGTCGGACCCGTACCTCATTAAAAATCCTCTCGAGACGACCAACAGCTTTACCAAGACAAATGTGAATGATGCTGTTGATGCGTTGAAATTGAAGTCGAACAGTGAACTCTCACTTGAAGAAATCAAGGAGACTCTGAAAAAGTATGACTTCACTTCCATCAGTACCAAGGAACTCGCGGAGGTGGGTTCCTTGCTATTCAAAAATAGTTTGATTGGCGGAGAGGTGGCGCATTTTTTTACTTCTGGAAGAATGGCCTATGACGATGCGGGTCTTCCTACCGGAACTGACGTTAAATTCAATGCGGTAGCTCTGTTTAACGAGATGCTCGATGACAGGCTCACCCATAAAAGAACGGAAGCTAAGGGGTTTCATGAGCTGACAAGGAATTTGACTCAGGCAAATCACATAATGGGTGCACTGTCCTATTTCGTGAACTCGCCTCAGGGTGATATTTCCGTCAACATCGAAGCCTGAGCTAGCAGTGCCCGCACACGCGGCGTACGGGCACCTCATCCCTAAGGCTTATCGACCATAGCGCGTAGTGCCGGCATATCCTCTTGGTACATCGTGATCATTAATGTGACGAACTCTATATGTGCCGAAGGGGCCAAGTGCAGAAGCGGTTTTTCGATTGATTCCTCCATCAACATGCTTCCAGGTTGAGCCTTCCAGTCGTTCTATAACTAGAACTGGGTGCGGCCCTGTACCCAATGTGCTGATAGTTGAATCGATATTTGCTTTTTGGCATCCGTTCGCACCGGTAATGGTGAAAGGGCCTTGAACAGTTACAGCGGAGTTGGCTTGTACTATTCCGCTATAGGTGTTTTGAATGTAAATGCAAGCTGCAGAAGCCTGATTGGCTAAAAGGACTAGGGCTGCAAAAGGGATAGCCAGTAATATCTTAATTTTTATCTTCCTTGAATGGCGCTTGAAAGCGTCGTGAGAGTTGGTTGACAGGCAGTTGCATTAATACAATGCCCGTCCAAAAGCCTACTCGTGCTCCTTGATCCTAACTAGTTCACGAACAGCACCGCGACCTGAAGGAAACTTCCTAGGACATCAATCTTCTTTCCTACAGGATTCGCGCGAACTTAAACATCCCGTTGTAGGAGCGAGCATGCTCGCGATGGTCTTCAACGATAACGCTGGCAATCTGACGCCCTGCGGTGCTCCTTCCTCCATCGCGAGCAAGCTTGCTCCTACAGGGATCGGCATCGACCTTATTCCTGTAAACCATAAGCACCTCACTTTGCGTGATATGGGCTTGCGAGGTTTGCCGGTATGATAGGCGCCCCCGCAGTCTGGATTGCGAATGACGCCATGACCTTGCAGTACCCAACCATCGCCGATTGCGTCGGCAACACTCCGCTGATTCGTTTGCAGCGCCTGGCTGGCGAGACCAGCAACACCCTTTTGCTCAAGCTCGAAGGGAACAACCCGGCGGGTTCGGTCAAGGACCGTCCGGCGCTGTCGATGATCACCCGTGCCGAATTGCGCGGGCAGATCCATCCCGGCGATACGCTGATCGAAGCGACTTCGGGTAACACCGGGATTGCGCTGGCCATGGCCGCCGCGATCAAGGGTTACAAGATGATCCTGATCATGCCGGACAACTCCAGCGCCGAGCGCAAGGCTGCGATGACCGCCTATGGTGCCGAACTGATTCTGGTGACCCAGGAGCAGGGCATGGAAGGCGCCCGCGATCTTGCCCAGCATATGGAAGCCGAAGGCCGTGGCAAGGTGCTGGATCAGTTCGCCAACGGAGACAACCCCGAAGCGCACTACACCACCACCGGCCCGGAAATCTGGCGCCAGACCCAGGGCACCATCACCCATTTCGTCAGTTCCATGGGCACCACCGGTACCATCATGGGCGTTTCGCGCTACTTGAAAGAGCAGAACGAAAACGTGCAGATCGTCGGTCTGCAACCTATGGAAGGCGCGGCGATTCCGGGCATTCGTCGTTGGCCTGAAGAGTATCTGCCGAAGATCTACCAGGCCGATCGCGTGGATCGCATCGTCGACATGGCGCAACGCGAAGCCGAAGACGTGACCCGTCGCCTGGCCCGCGAAGAAGGCATCTTCTGTGGCGTTTCCTCCGGCGGTGCCGTGGCAGGCATGTTGCGCCTGTCCAAAGAAGTTGAAAACGCGGTGATCGTCGCGATCATCTGCGACCGTGGCGACCGTTACCTGTCGACCGGCATTTTCGACGCGCCCAACTGATGGCCAAACATGAAAGAGGTCTGCGCTTCCAGCCCACTGGCGGCAGCAAGGCCCCGCAAATCCCGACCGGCAAAAAGCAGCGCCTGAGCATCGAGCGCCTGGCCAATGACGGTCGCGGTATCGCGTTCTTCGAAGGCCGCACCTGGTTCGTCATCGGCGCTCTGGCCGGTGAGGAAGTCGAGGCGCGCGTACTTGGTACCCACGGCAAGGTGGTCGAGGCGCGTACCGAGCGGATGTTCAAGGCCAGCGATCTGCGTCGTCCGGCACCCTGCGCCCATGCCGGTCGTTGCGGCGGCTGCAGCGTGCAGCACCTGCCCCACAACGAACAGCTTGCGCTGAAACAGCGCATGCTCGCCGAGCAGTTGTCGAAAGTCGCAGGGGTCGAGCCTGAAGAATGGGCCGCGCCTTTGAGCGGTCCGGAATTCGCCTACCGTCGTCGCGCCCGTATTGCGGTGCGCTGGGACATGAAGGCGAAGAAGCTCGAAGTCGGTTTCCGCGCCGCCGGCAGCCAGGACATCGTCGCCATCGACGAATGCCCGGTGCTGGTACAACCGTTGCAGCCGATCATGACCCGTTTGCCGGAAATGCTGCGACGCTTGAGCAAGCCCCAGGCGCTCGGTCATGTGGAGTTGTTCAGCGGTTCATCGCTGGCGGTGTTGCTGCGGCACATGGCGCCGCTGTCCGATGCCGACCTGACGATTCTCAAG
Organism: Pseudomonas sp. SDO55104_S430; assembly: GCF_054070595.1. NCBI lineage: Bacteria > Pseudomonadati > Pseudomonadota > Gammaproteobacteria > Pseudomonadales > Pseudomonadaceae > Pseudomonas > Pseudomonas sp. SDO55104_S430. The sequence continues at coordinate 12,168 of NZ_JBSVXG010000130.1, forward strand.
GATTTCTGCGCGTTCCATCACGCCCAGCTATGGTTGCACGGCGAAGGCGAACCGCAACCGATCGAGGCCGATCAGGCGCTGGGTTATCGCCTGGAGCAGTGGAATCTGGAGCTGGCGTATCGTCCCGGAGACTTCGTGCAGGTCAATGCCGGCGTCAACGAGGCGATGGTTGCCCAGGCGCTGCAATGGTTGAAACCGACCTCGGATGAACGGGTGCTGGACTTGTTCTGTGGCTTGGGTAACTTTGCGTTGCCGCTGGCGCAAACCGTTCGTGAAGTGGTGGCAGTGGAAGGTGTGCAGGTGATGGTCCAGCGGGCAGCCGAGAACGCCGCTAGCAACAATCTGCATAACGCGAAGTTTTTTCAGGCCGATTTATCCCAGCCTTTGACCGACGCCGAATGGGCGCGCGAAGGCTTTTGTGCGGTACTCTTGGACCCACCGCGTGACGGTGCTTTCGAGGTGGTGCGCAAGCTCAAGTCGCTGGGTGCGCAACGGCTGGTTTATGTGTCGTGCAACCCGGCAACTCTGGCGCGCGACACGGTCGAATTGATCAAGCAGGGCTACCGGTTAAAACGTGCCGGGATTCTCGATATGTTTCCTCAAACGGCGCATGTCGAAGCCATGGCGTTATTTGAAGCGAGCTAGGACGGCTCGTCTGGTCCGACTGACCCGCCCGTGCAGCCGCGTACCAGCCCGACGTGGATGCACAGGCTACGAAGGTCAGCGATTTGACGCATTGAATCTGCGTCGTAGGGAAGGTAAGAAAGATGGTACAGGTGAGAGCACACCAGCCGATCAACACCGACGGCAGTATCAATCTCGAGGCTTGGCTCGATCATGCGGTCAGTGTCGATCTGGCACTGGATCGCGAAGCCTTGAAAGAGGCCTGCGAGTACGCTCGCGAGGCCGAACAGCAAGCCAATGCGGCGAAGAACCTGTGGTCGGAAGGTAATTCGAGTTTCCGCACCGGCCTTGAAATCGCCGAGATCCTCGCCGACCTCAAACTCGATCAGGATTCGCTGGTCGCCGCGGTTCTGTACCGCGGCGTGCGCGAAGGCCAGATCCCGCTTGCGGCAGTCAGCCAGCGCTTCGGAACCGTGGTAGCCAAGCTCATCGACGGCGTGCAGCGCATGGCGGCGATCAGCGACAGCCTGAGCCCGCGCAAATCCATGGTGATGGGCACCCAGGGCCAGGTCGAAAACCTGCGCAAGATGCTCGTGGCCATGGTCGACGACGTTCGCGTCGCGCTGATCAAGCTGGCCGAGCGCACCTGCGCGATCCGCGCGGTGAAAACCGCCGATGACGAAAAACGCAACCGCGTGGCCCGGGAAGTCTTCGACATCTACGCGCCGCTCGCCCACCGCCTGGGCATCGGTCACATCAAGTGGGAGCTGGAGGACCTGTCCTTCCGCTACCTGGAGCCCGATCAATACAAACAGATCGCCAAGTTGCTCCACGAGCGGCGACTGGATCGCGAGCGCTTTATCAGCGACGTGATGAGCCAGCTGAAAAACGAGCTGCAGGCCACCGGCGTCGAGGCCGATATCAGCGGCCGGGCCAAACACATTTATTCGATCTGGCGCAAAATGCAGCGCAAGGGTCTGGAATTCAGCCAGATCTACGACGTGCGCGCCGTTCGCGTGTTGGTGCCGGAAATGCGCGACTGCTATACCGCGCTCGGCATCGTCCACACCTTGTGGCGGCACATCCCGAAAGAGTTCGACGACTACATCGCCAACCCCAAGGAAAACGGCTACCGCTCGCTGCATACGGCGGTGATCGGTCCCGAGGGCAAGGTGCTGGAAGTGCAGATCCGCACCCACGCCATGCACGAAGAAGCCGAACTGGGTGTTTGCGCGCACTGGCGCTACAAGGGCACCGACGTCAAATCCGGCTCCAATCACTACGAAGAGAAAATCTCCTGGCTGCGTCAGGTGCTCGAGTGGCATGAGGAGCTGGGCGATATCGGCGGTCTGGCGGAACAGCTGCGGGTCGATATCGAACCCGATCGCGTATACATCTTCACCCCGGACGGTCACGCCATCGACTTGCCGAAGGGCGCGACGCCGCTGGACTTTGCCTACCGCGTGCACACCGAGATCGGTCACAACTGCCGTGGCGCCAAGATCAACGGGCGCATCGTGCCGCTCAACTACAGCCTGCAAACCGGTGAACAGGTCGAGATCATCACCAGCAAGCACGGCGTTCCAAGCCGCGACTGGCTGAACCCGAACCTGGGTTACGTCACCACGTCCCGGGCGCGGGCGAAGATCGTTCACTGGTTCAAGTTGCAGGCGCGCGACCAGAACGTCGCCGCCGGCAAGACCCTGCTGGAACGCGAACTCAATCGTCTTGGCCTGCCGGCGGTGGATTTCGAGAAGCTGGCCGACAAGGCCAACATGAAAACCGCCGAGGACCTGTTTGCCGCCCTGGGCGCTGGCGACCTGCGCCTGGCGCAACTCGTCAATCTGGCGCAGCAACTGGTCGAGCCGGAGCGCGGCAACGAACAACTGGAGCTGATTCCACGTAAGGCCACTGGCTACAAGCCGGGCAAGCGTGGCGACATTCAGATCCAGGGCGTCGGCAACCTGATGACCCAGATGGCCGGCTGCTGCCAGCCGTTGCCGGGGGATGCAATCGTCGGTTACATCACCCAGGGTCGTGGCGTCAGCATCCACCGTCAGGATTGTGCCTCTGTGTTGCAACTGGCCGGGCGCGAGCCGGAGCGGATCATCCAGGTCAGCTGGGGGCCGGTGCCGGTGCTCACTTACCCGGTGGACATCGTCATCCGTGCCTACGACCGTTCCGGACTGCTGCGTGACGTTTCTCAGGTGCTGCTCAACGAGCGGATCAACGTGCTGGCGGTCAATACCCGCTCGAACAAGGAGGACAACACGGCGTTGATGTCCCTGACCATCGAGATTCCGGGGCTGGACGCGCTGGGGCGGTTGCTGGGACGGATCTCGCAGTTGCCGAACATCATCGAGACCCGGCGTAACCGTACCCCGTGATGGGATCTACCGGGACCAATTGGCATCAAATTGGAACCCACTGTGGGAGCGAGCCTGCTCGCGATAACGGAGTGTCAGACAGTGAAGTGTTGCTGATACGCCGTCATCGCGAGCAGGCTCGCTCCCACAATATGGATTTGTGGTGAGAGTGAATGATGTACACACTTGAAGACCTGCTGCACCTGATGAACCGCCTGCGCGATCCGCAATACGGTTGCCCGTGGGACATCAAGCAAACCTACGCCACCATCGTCCCGCATACCCTCGAAGAAGCCTACGAAGTCGCCGATGCCATCGAGCGCGGGGATTTCGATCATTTGCAGGGCGAGCTGGGCGATCTGCTGTTTCAGGTGGTGTATTACAGCCAGCTGGCGCGGGAAGAAGGGCGCTTCGAATTCGCCAGCGTGGTCGACAGCATTACCCGCAAGCTGATCCGTCGCCATCCCCATGTATTCCCCACCGGTGATCTGTACGCAGCACTGGACGTGCCGCGCTTGAATGAGGAACAGGTCAAGCAGCGCTGGGAAGAGATCAAGGCCGAAGAGCGCGCCGAGAAATCCGAGGCGCCGCAGCAACTGTCGTTGCTCGATGACGTGCCTGCCGCGCTGCCGGCGTTGTCCCGTTCAGCCAAGTTGCAAAAGCGCGCAGGGCAGGTGGGCTTCGATTGGCCCGATGCCTTGCCGGTGCTGGACAAGGTGCGTGAAGAGCTCGATGAAATCCTCGAGGCGATGGCCGATAACGACCCGGCGGCGATCAGCGATGAAGTCGGCGACCTGCTGTTTTCCGTGGTCAATCTGGCGCGGCACCTCAAGGTCGACCCGGAAACCGCGCTGCGTGGCGCCAACGGCAAATTCGAGCGACGCTTCCGTTTTATCGAACAGGCATTGCGCGACACCCATCGTCCCATGGAAGATTGCACCCTCGAAGAGTTGGACGCCCTGTGGGGCGAAGCCAAACGCCAGGAAAAGAATGTATCCAGCTGCGGCTGAGCAGTTGCCTAAGTGAGTAATAAGCACCATGAGCATTTCCCTTCGCGACCAGTTGCTCAAAGCAGGGCTGGTCAACCAGAAGCAGGCCAAGCAGGTCAGCAAAGACAAGCAGAAACAGCAGCGCCTGGCCCACAAGGGTCAGATCGAGCTGGATGATTCCCAGCAGCGTGCTGCCCAGGAAGCCCAGGCCGAGAAGGTCAAGCGCGACCAGGAGCTCAACCGCCAGCAGCAGGAGAAGGCCGAGGCCAAGGCCCGTGTCGCACAGATCAAGCAATTGATCGAAGCCACGCGCCTGCCGAAGTTGACAACCGAGGACTACTACAACTTCGTCGACGACAAGAAGGTCAAGCGTCTGTCGGTTAACACGCTGATGCGCAACAAGCTGAGCAGCGGCTCGCTGGCCATCGTGCATCACGCTGGCGGCTACGAGGTGATCCCTCGTGAGGCGGCGCTGAAGATCCAGGAGCGCGACCCGCAGCGCATCGTGCAGATGAATGAAAAGACCGAAGAAGTCGCGATCGAAGACGATCCGTACGCCGCCTTCCAGATTCCTGATGATCTGATGTGGTAAGCCGCAAAGGCCTGCAATAACGACAAACCCCGCTCATGCGGGGTTTGTCGTTTTCAATGCTGTGATTACTTGGGTGGAGGGTTCAGGCGGAGCGGCGTTCGCGCAGTTGCTCCAGCGTTTCCAGTTCGGCCTTGTAGTTTTGCGCGTCTTTCTCGGAATGGAACATACCGACCAGCAGGTCTTGTTGGTGCACATCCCAGATCCGGATGCCGGCGGCAATGCCTTCGTGGGACATGTGTGAATCGTCGCGTTCAGTTACTTTTACAGTCATCTGCTAGCTCCAATCTCTCTGATATCTGCAGCAAGGCGTGTGCAGGACTCAGTTATAGAATTTGGTAGCTTGCTAAGTAAACTCCTGAATTTGGAAAGGGATTGTTGCCGGATCGGACAGAATCCTGCAGCCCGCGTAAACCGCGACATTCAGTCGCAGGGCGTTCGGTTCCATGACAAAAGCTTCATGTTCCCGACAGCAAAACCCGTGCATGACACCCCGTACCTGTAGGAGCCAGGCTTGCCTGCGA
>NZ_JBSVXG010000131.1:0-17080 GCF_054070595.1 Pseudomonas sp. SDO55104_S430
ATATTTATGGCGACTGATACACCGCATTCGCGAGCAAGCCCGCTCCCACATTTATTTTGTGGTGTTCTTAAGCCAGGTTTTCGCCGTCGGTCGGCACGACCAGGATGCCTGCGCGCAAACCATTCTTCACCTTGGGGTTCGGGAAGATGATCCGGGCGCCCTCTTCTTCGATGATCCAGCGGGTGTTGGCGATGTCTTCGGCCAGCAGGTAACCCACGTCCAGTTCCGAAAAGTTCTCGATATCGGCCGGCAGGTTCAGGCGGAAGCTGTCGCTGTGCTTGATGATTTCCCGCGCCACGCTGAACAGCTGCAAACCGTCCAGCCCCGCTTCGGCCATGTCCGGCTCGGTGCCTTCGATGATCTGCTTCAGGCGGTTTTCCAGCAGCGAGACGTTGACCCCGTCGTTCTGCCCGAATGGCCGCGCCTTGCCCAGTTCAAGGGTGAAGGACTCGGCGCCCAGCTTGTCGTAGGTGTAGGAACTGAACACGATGGATGGCTTGTTCTGCAAAAGCACCGCCTCCATGCCGGCGGCGCGCAGGCGAGCCAGTTCATGGCGTGAATGCTGACGCCCCTCTTTCCAGGGGTACAAGGCGAACTGCTCGATTTTCGAACCACGGATCGCCGTGTGCAGGTCGTAGTGCAGACGCTGGCGATCCGGCAGGCTGAAGAAACTGGCGGCCAGTCGCTCCAGCTCACAGGCGCGCAACGCTTCGCTGCCGCTGCTTTGTTCGTGACGGCCATTGAATAGCCGATTGACGTCCTGCTCGACGAAACGCTCGCCGCGACGAATGGCGTCGGGGTTGCCGAACAGGAACAGAATGCGTGTACGCGGCTTGAGATCGCCGCGAGCGATGTCGTGCAACAGCCTGTCGAGCAATTCGATCGGGGCTGTTTCGTTGCCGTGGATCCCCGCCGACAGCAGCAGATCCAGGCCATTGTCACGGGCTTCGGGTGGCCGGACTTCCAGCGCACCCTCGCTCAACCAGCGCATGCGCACGCCTTCGACAGTCAGTTGAGTCTTCTCCGCCGGTTCACGGCCGGCGAGGGTCAGTTCAAGCAGTTTGCCGAGGGCGAGCATAGAGCGGTTTCCTTAGTGGTCGTGATTGCAATCCGGGCCGTGAACGTGACCATCGTCGTCGCCGAGGTCAGCCGGTTCCATCTCCAGCTGCAGACTTACCAGATTAGTCGCCAATGGGCGCAACAGCAGGTTGGCGTATTCTTCGTCGTCTTCTTCGACGTCCACGCCGATCAACAGTTGGCCGCGGCCGTCCTGTTGGATCCACAGCTCTTTGCCTTGCCACATGACCGCGACGCGGGTGCAGGAGGTTTGCAGTTGCGTGCCGTCGGTGTCTTCAAGGATCAGCTGCAGGGAATCGCTCATATCTTTACGCTCTCATTGGAGATGAACCGGCGCGCGCCCGGGCCCGGGCGCGCGCCGTCGATCAATTGATCTGGAATGGATAAACCGCGCCCAGTTTAAGGATTTGCGTCAGTTCATCCAGTGCCGTCCGGCACTCAAGCAGCAATTGCGGGTCCGCCAGGTCGCTCTCGGCCATGCGGTCGCGGTAGTGCTTGTTAACCCATTCGGTCAATGTGCCGTACAACGGTGCGGTCATGATAACGCCTGGGTTGACCGCCGCCAGTTCAGTTTCATTGAGCGCCACGCGCAAACGCAGGCAAGCCGGACCACCGCCGTTCTGCATGCTTTGCTTGAGATCGAACACCTTCACCTCGCGGATCAGGCCGCCGGAGCTGGTCAGGCCCTGCAGGTACTGCCAGACGCGCTCGTTGGCGTGGCACTCTTCCGGCACGATCAACAGCATGGAGCCGTCCGGGCGCGACAGCAGTTGGCTGTTGAACAGGTAGGAGCGGACCGCATCTTCGACGCTGACCGCCGCACGCGGCACGCACACCGACTGGAAGTTGCCGCCGACCTTGCCCAGCTTGCTCGCCAGTTCAGCCAGCATCTTGTCGGTCTCGAGGAACGCATCCTCGTGATAGAACAACACTTCGCCATTGCCCACGGCGATCACGTCGTTGTGGAACACGCCCTGATCGATCACCGACGGGTTCTGCTGAGCGTAGACCACGCCGTCATCCTTCAGGCCGTGCAGACGGGCTACCGCCTGCGACGCTTCGAGGGTCTGGCGGGCCGGGTATTTCTGTGGCGCCGGGTAACGGGTGTCGAACGCGCTGCGACCAAACACGAAGAACTCGACGCCGGCTTCGCCGTACTCGCGGCAGAAACGGGTGTGGTTGGCCGCGCCTTCGTCACCGAACTGCGCCACCGCCGGCAAAGCAGCGTGATGGGCGAAGTGTTTCTGATCGGCAAACATCGCCCCCAGCACGCGGCTGGTGGTCGGGTGTTCGATGCTGCGGTGATATTTGCAGTTGAGGTTGGCGGCGGTGAAATGCACGCGGCCGTCCGCGGTGTCGGCGCTCGGGCTGACGGTGGCGGCGTTGGCGACCCACATGCTCGATGCCGAGCAACTGGCGACCAGCAGCGGCATCGCGTCTTTGGCGGCCTGTTGGATCACTTGTGCGTCGGTGCCGGCAAAGCCCAGGCGGCGCAGTGCGGCTACGTCCGGGCGCTCTTGCGGTGCCAGCACGCCTTGCTGAAAGCCCATGTCCATCAGCGCCTTCATTTTGGACAGGCCTTGGAGTGCTGCTTCCTTCGGATTGGACGCCTGCTGACTGTTGCTCTGGGACGCGACGTTGCCGTAGGACAAACCGCCGTAGTTATGGGTCGGCCCCACTAGACCGTCGAAATTGACTTCATAGGATTTCATTAGCGAGGCTCCACGAGAATCTGTTTGTTATAGGCTTCAGTAGCTATTCAGTACGACCGCGGCGCGGCCATCGCGGGCAAGCCCGGCTCCCACAGGTTCGGAGGTGTTCACACATTTTGTGGTCCACTCAATCACTGTGGGAGCGGGCTTGCCCGCGATTGGCATCACGCCATCTTCACGCCCGGCGTCAGGGCAGCAGGCAACACCAGGCTCGGTGTTTCCAGCGAGGCCACCGGGTAGGCGCAGTAGTCCGCCGCGTAGTAGGCGCTGGCGCGGTGGTTGCCCGAGGCGCCGACGCCGCCGAACGGCGCGCTGCTGGCGGCGCCGGTCAGTTGCTTGTTCCAGTTGACGATACCGGCGCGGCTTTCCAGCCAGAACTGCTGGTAACGCGCCTCGGAGTCCGACAGCAGGCCGGCGGCCAGGCCGTAGTTGGTGTCGTTGGCTTCAGCGATCGCCGCTTCGAAATCGGCGTAGCGGATCACTTGCAGCAGCGGCCCGAACAGCTCTTCGTCCGGGCGCTCGGCTACGGCGGTCACGTCGAGAATGCCTGGGGTCAGCAATGCGGCCTGAGCCTGGGGCTGAGTCATTTCCAGCAGCGCCACCGCGCCGTTGGCCAGCAGATGCTCCTGGGCGTCCATCAGTGCCTTGGCCGCGCCAAGGGAAATCACCGAACCCATGAACGGCGCAGGCTGTTGATCGAACGCACCGACGTCGATGGTCGCGCTGACCGCCACCAGCCGCGCCAGCAACGCATCGCCCCAGGCGCCTTGCGGCACCAGCAGGCGGCGTGCACAGGTGCAACGCTGCCCGGCGGAAATGAACGCCGATTGAATGATGGTGTAGACCGCGGCATCCACGTCGGCGACCTGATCGACCACCAGCGGGTTGTTGCCGCCCATCTCCAGCGCAAGGATCTTGTCCGGACGACCGGCGAATTGATTGTGCAGGTGATTACCGGTGCGGCTGGAGCCGGTGAAGAACAGGCCGTCGATGCCCGGGTTCGCCGCCAGGGCGATACCGGTTTCGCGAGCGCCTTGCAGCAGGTTCAGCACGCCAGCTGGCAAGCCGGCTTCGATCCAGCACTTGACCGTCAGTTCGGCGACTTTCGGCGTCAGCTCGCTGGGCTTGAACAGCACGCTGTTGCCCGCCAGCAGCGCCGGGACGATATGACCGTTGGGCAAGTGCCCCGGGAAGTTGTAAGGGCCGAACACAGCCACCACACCGTGAGGCTTGTGACGCAACACGGCGGTGGCGTCGCCCAGCGGGCCGCTCTTCTCGCCGGTGCGTTCGCGGTAGCTTTGCACCGAGATCGCAATCTTGTTGACCATGCTGGTGACTTCGGTCGCCGACTCCCACAGGGGCTTGCCGGTTTCCTCACCGATGGTGCGGGCCAGTTCGTCCGCGTGGCTCTTCAGGGTCGCGGCAAAGGCTTCCAGCACCGAGATACGCTCTTCCAGGGTGCGACGTGCCCAGCCCGGAAACGCCTGACGCGCGGCCTGCACAGCCGACTCGACCTGGGCGGCGGTGGCGCCGTTGCCGGACCACAGCACTTGCTGAGTCACCGGGTTCAACGACTCAAAGACTTCGCCCTGGCCTTCCAGCCATTCACCTGCGATGTAAAGCGACTTCATTATTTCGACTCCCGAGCGGACAACGGAACGGCGCGCACCTGATCGCCGGCGTTGAGTTGAAGACGTTTGGCGGTCAACGGATCGACCACCAGCGTGCCCGCGGCGAAGCGTGCGGGTGCGGCAGTGATGCGGCAGTCTTCGCGCTTGCGGTTATGAATAATGAACGGCGTGGCGTCATCGCCCGGCGTGCCGATGGCCAGCACCAGCGCCTGACTGTCGCGCACCGCGCGGATCTTGCCGGTTTCGCATTCGATGGCGGGACCGGCGTCGAAGATGTCGACGTAGCCTTGATAGCTGAAGCCTTCGCTCTTGAGCATCGACAGCGCAGGCTCGGTGTCCGGGTGGACCTGGCCGATCACGTTGCGCGCATCCGGCGAGAGGAAGCAGGTGTACAGCGGGAATTTGGGCATCAGTTCGGCGATGAACGCCTTGTTGCCCACACCGGTCAGGTAGTCGGCCTGGCTGAATTCCATCTTGAAGAAGTGCCGGCCCAGGCTTTCCCAGAACGGCGAACGGCCGGCTGCGTCGGACACACCGCGCATCTCGGCGATGATCTTGTTGCCGAACAGTTGCGGGAACTCGGCGATGAACAGCATCCGCGCCTTGGACAGCATGCGACCGTTCAGGCCGGTGCGGTAATCGGCGTGCAGGAACAACGAGCACAACTCGGAATTGCCGGTCAGGTCGTTGGCCAGAAACAGCGTCGGGATTTCTCGATAGATGTTCAGTTCCTGGGACGCACTGACGGTCAGGCCGACCCGGAAGTTGTACCAGGGCTCGCGCAGGCCGACGGCACCGGCGATGGCGGAAATGCCCACCACACGACCGTTATCGTCTTCGAGCACGAACAGGTAGTCCGCATCTCCCCGCCCCGCTTCGCCGCGAAAGGTCTTCTCGGCCCAGCCGACCCGATGGGTCAGGCGCTCTTCGTTGGCCGGCAAGGTGGTCAGGCCGGTGCCGGTGCTGCGGGCCAGGTCGATCAGAGCGGGTAAATCGCTGCTGCGTACGGGACGAACGATCATGCTATCTCCTCAAACGGGCCGCCAACGCCACCCGCGAAACTTCGCTGCTTTGCAGATTGCTTTCAGGCCGGCCTTAAACCGCCACCAGGCGCACGCTGGCACCTTCACCGACACCCAGAGCCTCAGCGGCTTCCAGGTCCAGGGTCACGGGTTTGCCCGGCGCGTAGTCGAGTTCGAGCAACACGGCGCGGTAATCCTGCAACTGGGCATTGGCCACCAGGTATTGGCGACCGACGCCTTTGGCCGGCTCGCCGATCTTCACCGGCACCACGCGGCTCTGGGCGATCGAACGGATCCCCGAAACGCGGGCGTGCAGGGTCGGGCCGCCGTCGAAAATGTCGATGTAGTGATCGGTCTCGAAGCCTTCGCGCATCAGGATGTCGAAGGTGATCTGCGCTCGCGGGTGCACCTGGCCCATGGCTTCCTGGGCGGAATCGGGCAGCAGTGGCACGTAGATCGGGTAGTGCGGCATCAGTTCGGCCAGGAAGGTACGGCTCTTCAGACCACACAGACGCTCGGCTTCAGCGTAGTTGAGGTCGAAGAAGTTGCGGCCGATGGCGTCCCAGAATGGCGAGTCGCCGTTTTCATCGCTGTAACCGACGATCTCGGTCACCACGGCATCGGCGAAACGCTCCGGATGGCTGGCCACGAACAGCAGGCGGCCACGGGAGTTGAGTTCGGACCACGGCGAGCCCACCAGCTCGCGCTGCACGTAGAAGCTGGTCAGCAAGCTGTTGCCGGTCAGGTCGTGGCACTGGGAGAGCACGTGGATCTTGTTGTGAATCTTCAGCTCGCGGGAGGCGTGCACGAAGGTTTCGTTACGGAAGCTGTAGAACGGCTCGGAGTAACCGGCCGAAGCCACGATCGCCGAGCAACCGACGAGCTTGCCGGTGGCGGTGTCTTCGAGGACGAAGAAGTAGCTCTCTTCACCGTTGAAGCTGACTTCGGCGGCGAACGAGGCTTCGCTCGCGGCGATCTTGTCGCTCAGGCGTTCAACGTCATCCGGCAAGGAAGTGACACCAATCGGGCTGTCCGCAGCCAGACGCTGTACCTCGCCCAGATCAGCCATTTGCGCGGGGCGCATCACCAGCATGGTGTCACTCCTTTTTTCAACTCTTTGGGGAAAATAAGCCGGGCCCGGTCCTCTCGAACACTGGGGTCAAAAGGTGGGAGCGGGCTTGCTCGCGAATGCGGTGTGTCATCCAACATGAATGGTGACTGACACGGCCCCTTCGCGAGCAAGCCCGCTCCCACATGGGATTCTCGGTCCGGCATAAAAAATTTGGATCGGCGACTGAATCGTCAGGCGCCGAAAGGTCTATCAGGCTTGCGTCAGTTTTGCCGCAGCACGTTCGAAGCGGTCCAGGCCTTCATCGATGTCAGCATCTTCCACCACCAGGCTCGGGGCGAAACGCACCACGTCGGGACCGGCTTGCAGGACCATCAGGCCTTCACGCTCGGCGGCGTTGAAGATGTCCTTGGCCTTGCCCTTCCAGGCATCGCTCAGTACGCAACCGATCAACAGGCCCATACCACGCACCTGGGTGAACAGCCCGTACTTCTCGCCGATCTGCTCAAGGCGCGCCTTGAATTTTTCGTGCTTGGCATTCACGCCTGCCAGTACTTCAGGGGTGTTGACCACGTCCATCACGGCGCCCGCGACAGCGCACGCCAGCGGGTTGCCGCCGTAGGTGGTGCCGTGGGTGCCGACCACCAGGTGCTTGGCCAGGTCTTCGGTGGTCAGCATCGCCGCGATCGGGAAACCGCCGCCCAGGCTCTTGGCGCTGGTCAGGATGTCCGGGATCACGCCGTAGTGCTGGTAGGCAAACAGTTTGCCGGTACGGCCCATGCCGGTTTGCACTTCGTCGAAGATCAGCAGCGCATTGTGCGCGGTGCACAGATCACGGGCGCCTTGCAGGTATTCGAGTTCGGCCGGGATCACACCGCTTTCGCCCTGGATCGGTTCGATGATCACCGCGCAGGTCTTGTCGGAAATGGCGGCTTTGAGGGCGGCCAGGTCGTTGTACGGCACGTGGGTGATGCCGGTGATTTTCGGGCCGAAGCCGTCGGAGTACTTCGGCTGGCCACCGACGTTCACGGTGAACAGGGTGCGGCCGTGGAAGCTGTTGACGGTGGCGATGATTTCGTATTTTTCACTGCCGGCGCGGTCGAAACCGACACGACGGGCCAGCTTCAGGGCGGCCTCGTTGGCCTCGGCGCCGGAGTTGCAGAAGAACGCACGCTCGGCGAAGGTCGCGTCGACCAGCTTGTGAGCCAACTGCAGGGCCGGTTCGTTGGTGAACACGTTGGACACGTGCCACAGCTTGTTGGCCTGCTCGGTCAAGGCACCGACCAGCGCCGGATGCGCATGGCCCAGTACGTTTACGGCAATCCCGCCGGCGAAGTCGATCAGCTCGCGGCCGGACTGGTCCCAGACGCGGGAACCTTCGCCACGTACCGGAATGAAAGCGGCAGGCGCGTAGTTGGGAACCATTACCTGGTCGAAATCGGCGCGTTCTACCGCAGCGTGCTCAACGGACATCGGAGTCTCCTGAAGAGAAAACACCCGCCTGAAACTGGCGAGCGATGGGGGGATTGTAAGGACAGTTTTCAGCCCGGCCTTGTCGCCAAGCGACAACTTCTTATAGCGCAAACCCCGGTTTTTCCCGGGTTTACGGCAATGCGACATATAGGGTCGCAAAGGCGCAGTTTAACTGTCCGGTGTGGATAGCGGCAGGGTTGCGGGGATTTGATTTGCGCAAACGGCGCGCACCTAACTATGCATCGCATTTCGATCGCAGCCTTCTGATTTGCTTGGGCGCTTTCCAACGCCCAAGGAATGGCACGATGAAACGAAAGCAAGCTTCACACTCCGCAGCCCCGCAACACCCCGCAAGCCACTATCAACACCTGAAGAACGCGATCCCCCATTGGCTCGGCCAAGCTTCACCGGCCAGGCGCCTGGCCTTGAAAGGCGTACAGCCCCGGCTCGCCGACCACCTGAAGAACGCCTCTCCCGACCACCACCAGGAAATGAAGGCCCTCAACGTCGCGCACTGGACCGCGCAAAACAACGTCGACCAACACCTGTCCGCGCTACAGGACGTCAATGCCTTCGCCGAACCCCTGCTCAAGGAAGCACTGCGCAGCCGTTTCGGCCTGGATCTGGACGTCAGGACCACCTTCCTCCATCTATACGTGCCCGCTTCAATCCCCTGGTTCCCGGTCAAAACCGGCGCACGGGCCTGGACGGTTTCGCTGCTGGATGCGGCCCTTCATAACTTCGAAACCCAGGAAGTCGAGGACGATGCCTATGAATCCCACTCGACTTTCATCACCGCACCCGACGCAAAAGGCCAGTTCGACACCCTGCCCGCCCTCAAGCAAAAGCTCGGTATCCCGACATTTATCCGACTTTGCCGGGAGCTGGACATCGGCGCCCAATACGCTCGCCATCTCGACGAACACCTGGGTTTGTCCGAGCCGGTCAGCGCCGCCGTCCTGCGCCTGAAGATAGACGCCAGCCAGAAAGCCGCGATGCAGGCAGCCCTGCAACTGGCGCGGATGAACCGGGATATCAGTGAGGTTTACTTGCGCCTGATCGGCGGGCTTCTCGATGGCTTGCAGGGCATGCGCATCGATGGTCAGCCACTGCTGTGTCACGACCTGACGATGCTGTCCGCCCGACTCACCGGCATCGTGGTGTTCGCCCCCGACCTTGAGCGAACCCGCCAGGCCAGCCGCGTGGTCGCCTATGTGCCGGACGACCCCGAACACCCGTTCAAGGAATACGGCTCGACCGCCGAGATGGCCGCCGAGCTGATCCGCCAATTGCGCGCCAGGGACTACCAACAGTTCTTCAGCCGCTTCGTCGATCACGATCAGCGCGGCGTGTTTTTCGCCAACCTCAACCATCGCCTGAGCAAAATGGAGTGGCATGAACCAGTCCGCGGCAGCGCCCTGCCGACCTGGCGGGAAACGCCTATCGACAACCCGAACCTGCAGTTCGCGATCACGCCGATCAACGCCAACCTGTGGCAACACCTGTATGAAGCCAGATTGAACAAGATTCTCAACGACGCGCGGGTCATCGCCGTGTCGACGGCAAGCGCCGATCAGAAAGCGCGTTGGGCGTTGTGGGATTCGTTCGTCGAGATCGCCTCCGCGATCCTTCAGACCGCCGCACTCATCATCGCGCCGTTCGTGCCGGTGATGGGCGAATTGATGATGGCCTACATGGCGTACCAGCTACTCGACGAAACCTTCGAAGGCATCATCGATTGGGCCGAGGGCCTGACGACCGAGGCCTTCGAACACCTGATGGGCACCGTCGAATCACTGGTTCAGCTCGGCATCTTCGGGGTTGGCGGCGCCATTGGTGCAGGCGAGTTTCGCAAGGTCCTGCCCAAGGAAATCGTGGAATTCATCGACAGCTTCAAACCGGTCATGCGCCCCGATGGCGCGACGCGCTACTGGAAACCGGACCTTGCGAGCTACCAGCAAAACCTCCTGCCAGATTCGCCCGCCAATGAACTGGGCCTGCACCCACATCAAGGCAAACACCTGCTGCCCATCGAAGACACTCACTTCGCCGTGCGCGAAGACAAGCTCACCGGCCTTTACCGCATCGACCACCCGGCCCGACCCGACGCCTATAAACCGACCTTGCGCCACAACGGCGAAGGCGCCTGGCACACCGAACTCGAACAACCACTTGAGTGGGATGCGCCCACCGTACTGCGTCGAATCGGCCCCGCCGTCGACGACTTCTCCCCCGCCAGACGCGAACAGATCCTCAAGGTCAGCGGGTACTCCGAAGACGTGCTGCGCAAAATGCACGTCAATCAGGAACCCGTACCGCCCTTGCTCGCCGACAGCATCCGGCGCTTCAAAATCGATCAGGACCTTCACCAGTTCATCGAGCAACTGGACAGCGACCAGTACCTCGACGCAAACCCGCTGACTCAACTGCAATTGCTCGCAGAACACAAGCGTTGGCCGGCCGATAAAAGGCTGCGCTGGATAGATGGCGAAACCACCTGGCAATCCTCGGCCGACCAAACCCTGCCACTGATCGAACTGCGACCGGAGCGCCTGATAAAAAGCGACCCACTGAACACCCTGCTGAGCACCCTGAGCGAAAGCGAAATCAAAACCCTGCTGGACGAAGAAGCTTCTGGCCCCCTGCCCGCCCTCGACGTGCGCGCCCGCCTTTTGCGTAAACAGCTGGTACAGATTGCCCACCAGCAACGCAGCGCCATGTTCGAATCCCGCTACAAAAAGCTTGAGCGACTTGAGAACCCACTCCCACAACAAATCCCGGAATTACCCACCAGCATCACCCGAGAACTGCTCAACACCGCCACCGACTCCGAACGCCAGCAGATCCGCGCCGGCCAACTGCCAGAGCGCCAACAGGTGCTGATGCAACTAGCCAGCGAAGACGTTCGGGTGACCCGCGCCTTCGAAGGACTGGAGCTGGACTCAGTCAATAACCCGGACACTGACACCCTCGCCCTGCACAGCCTGCAAGGCCTACCCGGCTGGAGCGGCCAAGTGCGCATCGAGGTCCGCGATCTTGGCTACGAAGGAAAGCTGCTCGACAGCACGGGCCCTGCGGATGCCCCTCAACAAAAAGTGCTGGTCAAACTCGAAGACGGCAACTGGCAACCCTACGACGACCGCGGCCAGGCACTGAGTTCGGCCACCGACTTTTACTCCAGCGTCCTGTCCGCCCTGCCGGATACCGAGCGCCAGGCGCTGGACATCCACATCGGCCAGGGGCAAAAACTGAAAGACGCCATCCGCGCACGCCCGCTCGAACGCAGCGAACTGCGCGTAGCGATCGCGCTTCCCCCCATGGCCGATGTCGCCCCGGAAGGTTTGCGACTGGTCACCTCCGACGGCTATCGACGGCAGATACGCAGCCTGCCCTACACCCTGGAAGATCGCGCCCGGCAGATCTACCCCGCGCATTCCCCGGAAGAAATCCAGACGCTGATTGCGACCCTTCAACGCCACCCCGACGGCGTGCGCGCCGAGCTGTCCCGACTCAACAGCGAGTACATCCGTCTGTCCAACGACCTGCATCGATGGGCCAACGATGTGCCGGGCAATGATCCCGCTACCGGGCTCGCGCTGACCGACACTCAGCTTCGGGACGTGTTGCGCAATCGCGCGCTGATGAAAGAAGCCATCCAGCGCAGCTGGCGCAAAGAGGCCCGGGGCCTGTCCGGCTACACCCTGCAAATCCACGGACCGATCATGGGCGAGCTGCCCGTGCTGGACGCCGATTTCAGCCACATCGCTTTCCTGTCCATCGATGGCCCCATCAACAACACCAACGTGGATGCATTCCTGCAACGCTTCCCCGGCCTGTTGCACCTGGACCTGAAAAACATCCCTCTGCAAGCTCTGCCACAACCCATCGCACGGATGCCCGGCTTGCGACAGCTGATCGTGCAAAACGCCGGTATCCGATACACACCGGCCGACCAGCAGAAACTCAGCGCATTGCCCGCGTTGACGTTGCTGGACCTGCAAGGAAATCCACTCGCCCACACGCCCAACGTCAACCGCCTGCCCGCGCTGCGCCACCTCAACCTGGCCAACACTGGCATATCCCGAGCGCCCGCCGGCCTGCTGGAGCATCCGCATCTGCTCGGCGCACGCCTGAGCGGCAACCGCATCAGTGAACTGCCCGCCGGATTCTTCGAACTGCACGCCGACCTCAGCGGCGGCTTCGACTTTTCCAACAATCCGCTGACCGCCGTCACACGCGAGCGAGTGAAGCTGTATTACGCCCGCACCGGCAGGCACTACGGCGTACTCGCTGAACAAGCGGATATCGATCGCACCATCGCCCTGTTCCCGGATCGGGATGCGCAACAGGCGACCGACCTGATCTATCGCCTTCCCGGCACCTTGACCCAGGGTCGACTGCAACTCACCGCCTGGGAAAACGAAATAACCCAACTGACCCGCGACCTTGCGCAATGGTCAACCGACATTCCCACCCGGCACCCCACTACCGGTCAGTCGCTGGGCATCAACGAGATCTTCTCCGAACAAGTCGCCAGGAAAGCATTCGCCACGGAACTGGAAGGGCTGTGGCGCAGACGACTGGGTGAAGCCTTGAACCCGTTCAGGGCCGAGCTGAAATTCATCGGCGACATGCCCGAAGTCGCGGCGGATTTCAGCCATGTGTCGAGCATGGGCCTGACGGGGAATGGCGCCGTGACGGCAATCGACCCGTTCCTGCAACGCTTCACGGGATTGCGCACCCTGCACCTGAACGAGTTCGACTTGAAAATTCTCCCGCAGTCGATCACCCGTATGCCGCAACTCGACACGCTGATCCTGCACAGTTGCGGTGTGGTGTTCACACCCGAAGGCCAGACAGCCCTCGCGTCCCTGCGTCAGCTTGAAGCCCTGGAGCTGACCCACAATCCACTCGCCACCGCTCCCGACCTGAGCGCGATGCCCAGCCTGACCTACGTCGACCTGTCCAACACCGGCATCGACTCGGTGCCGGCCGGCTTGATCGATCACCCCAAACTGAAAAGCGCCGTGTTCAGCAACAACCTGATCACCGAACTGCCCGAGGCGCTGTACCAGCTGCCGGTCAACCGCATCGACGGACTGGATTTCGCCGACAACCCGCTTTCGCTGGCGACCCAGGAACGGATCAAAACGGCTTTCCGCAACACCGGGCAAGACTTCGGCGTCTGGGCTGACCCGGACGATCTCAACCTGGCCACCGACCTGTTCCCCGCGCTGGATTTCCAGGATGCCAGCGACATGATTTACGACCTGCCCGGCACCCTTGAAGACGGTCGCGTGCAACTCAGGCACTGGAAAGCCGAGCTCACGCAACTGACTCAGGATCTGACCGCCTGGGTCCGGGAAATCCCCAGCCAACACCCGGTTTCCGGCGAGCGGCTCAGCGCCACTGAGCTGTATGACGAGTACGTTTTCAGGAGCCAGTTCAAAGACAAACTTGAGCAGTTTTGGCGCAGCCGCTCGGAGGCTTCTCACATGCGCGAGACCGGCTTCGAAGTGAAACTGAATTTCGTGGGTGACCTGCCGACGCTGACCACCGACTTCAGCCATGTCTCGAGCCTGAGCCTCACCGGCAACGGTGCGGTGCGCGCCACCGGCCCGTTCCTCGAATTGTTCGCCAATGTGCACACGCTGGAGATGAACCATTTCGCGCTCGGGCACATCCCCCGCAGCGTCACCCGCCTGCCGCTGCTCAAGGCACTGAGGTTGAACAATTGCCGCCTGCGGCTCACCCCCGGTGGCCAGACCGCCTTGGCAACACTTGCCAGACTAGAGACGCTGGACCTGAGCGAAAATCCGCTGGCGATCGCACCTGATCTGTCTGGCTTGCCTTTACTGAGCGATATCCGCCTGTCCAAAACCGGCATCGACACTGTGCCGAACGGGATCACCGCGCTTGAGCAACTGAGCGTCCTGCACCTGGATGGCAACCGGATCAGCGAGTTGCCCGACGGTTTTCTCACCTTGAACATGGACATGGTCGAGGAGATCGATCTCGGCGAGAACCCGTGGTCCACCAGCAGCCGAAACAAGATCAAAACCTGCTATGCGCAGAGCGGCTACGACTTTAACGTGCGGCCGGAGCAGGCGGACATGGATCGGGTGCAAGCCTTGTTTCCTGCGCTGGATGATGAAGGCGCCAGCCACGTGATCTACAAATTGCCGGGCACGCTGGAAGACGGTCGCGCGCAACTGGTGAGCTGGGAAACAGAGATCGCCCAGTTGATCCGCGACCTTGGGCAATGGACCGACGACATCGCCTCGCACAACCCTGCGACCGGCCAGCGTTTGAGTGTCGCCGAGCTCAATGAGCAACGCAGCGCCCGAAACGAATTTGCGCAACAACTGGAGCAGTTCTGGCGCAAGCGCTCGACCGAAGCACCGGAAGCCCGGGCGGAATTTTTCGCGGCGCAACCGACTTTCTTCGGCGAGTTGCCTGCCGTGACCAGCGACTTCAGCCACGTCGTTGCGCTGTCCCTCTCCGGCACCGATTTCCAGAGTGTGCCATCACGTTTTCTTGAATGCTTCCCCGGCTTGCAGCATCTGGAAATCCGCGACTTCAACGTGGGCCGCGTGCCACAGGCCGTCAGCAACATGCCCGCTCTGGAGAACCTTGTGCTGACCCACTGCGGTGTCGTGCTGGACGCCGAGGGTCTGGCCGCGCTGACCTCGCGCGCCAACCTGGAAATGCTCGACCTGTTCGAGAACCCGCTGGGACAGGTCCCCGATCTCACCAGCCTGCCCAAGCTCAAGTTCATCGATCTTTCCCGCACCGGGATCGAGCGCATTCCGAACGGCCTGTTGAATCACCCTGCGCTGGAGACCGCGATCCTCGGCTACAACCGGATCAAGGAATTGCCGGAGGCGGCCTTCCAATTGCCGATCACGATCGAGGTCAGCAAAGGCTTTGATTTCGGCGACAACCCTTACACCGACGCCACCCGCGAACGGATCAAGGCCTACCACCAGAAAACCGCTTACGACTTGGGCGTCCTCGCGCCCGAGGCGGATATCGATCAAGCCATGGAGCTCTACCCCAATCTGGACGTCGATCAGGCCAGCGAAATGGTTTATCACCTGCCTGGCACCTTGGCCGATGGCCGCCAGGAACTGGCACGCAAAAAAGCCGAGCTCGACAGCCTGATCAGCGATCTCACCGTGTGGACCACCGACATCCCCGACCATCCCGTGACCGGCCTGCCCCTGAGCGGCGAAGCCCTGCTGCAGGAGCAAGGTAAACGTCGGGAATTCAAGGCCAGCCTTGAGCGCTGCTGGCGCAAAATCCCGAGCGAACATGAGCCCGTGAGCGATCTGGGCCTAATGTTCCACCTGTCATTCATGGGTGATTTGCCGGTGCTGACGGCGGACTTCGGGCATGTTCCGGAGCTGTACCTGACCAGCACCACGGACCTTGCCCCGAGACTGGGTCGCTTCCTGGATTACTTCCCCAACCTGCAGAGCCTGTCCGTGCGCGGTTATCAGCTGGACGACCTGCCCGAGATGATCTTCAAGATGAAAAGGCTGACGGCGCTGAGCCTGCCGGAATGCCGCGTGACCTTGAGTCGCACGACTGCGAATGCGCTCGCCGGGATGGACAACCTCAACAGCCTCAACCTGCGGGACAACCCGCTGGGCCGCACGCCGGACCTGCGCAACTTGCGGGAGTTGTCGACGCTGAACCTGAGCAACACCGGGCTGCGGGAGATACCGAGGGGCGTGCTGGACAGCCGCGCGCTGATGTACGCGGACCTGTCCGACAACGCGATCACCGAGATGCCGGTGGAGCTGATGGAAACCAATCCGGACAACACCGCCGACTTCGACTTCAGCGGCAATCCGTTCACCCCGCAAAGCCTGCAACGCATCGCGGCGTACTTTCATGACACGGGGAACACGCTGGGTATCGAGGCCGTAGCCGGCATGCCGCGACCAGGCGACATTGCGCCCGACGTCGATATGGAAAGCTGACGCCTTAGCCGCGTTCGGCGGGCACCGATGACAATTCGAAGGGACTGCTGCTGCGCCGCTGGTTGCGATCTTCCCGCGGCGTGGCACCGAAGAAATTGCGGTAGGCGCTGGAGAAATGCGGCCCCGAGGAGAAACCGCACGACAGGCCGATCTGGATGATCGACTTGCTGGTTTGCATCAACATCTGCCGGGCCTTATTCAGGCGCAATTCCAGGTAATACTGGCTCGGCACGCGATTGAGGTACTGCTTGAAAATCCGCTCCAGCTGGCGACGGGACACGCACACGTGCTGGGCGATTTCGTCGGTGGTCAGCGGCTCTTCGATGTTCGCTTCCATCAACAACACGGCCTGAGTCAGCTTCGGATGACTGGAGCCCAAGCGATTCTGCAATGGAATGCGCTGACGCTCGCCGCCTTCACGAATGCGCTCGACCACCAACTCTTCCGACACCGCACCGGCCAGTTCCGCGCCGTGATCGCGGGCCAATACCGCCAGCAGTAGATCCAGCACCGACATGCCACCGCAAGCGGTCAGGCGATCGCGGTCCCAGTCGAACAGATGGCTGGTGGCGATGACCTTCGGAAAACGCTCACCGAAATCGTCCTGCCAACGCCAATGCACCGCGGCGCGATAACCGTCGAGCAACCCCAGTTGCGCCAGTGGATAGACACCGGCAGACAAACCACCGATCACGCATCCCGAACGCACCAGTTGCTTGAGCGCACTGCTGAGCGCCGGCGTCATACTGGTCGGCGGCTCATCGGCGAGCAGGAACAGTTTCTGGAAATTCTCGAGCTTGCCGGTCCAGGCCTCGCCCGGCAGTTGCCAGGCGCCATCGACCGGAGCCTCGGCCTGCAGGAAGGACAGCTCGTAAACCACTTCCGGATGCACACGCTGAGCAACACGCAAGGCCTCCTCAGCCAGCGCAAGCGTCAGGGCTTTAGTGCTGGGCCAAATCAGGAAACCAATTCGATGGGCAGTCATGGCGGGCAATCCGAAACGATGAACAGTGGTGAAGGCGATGGGCCAATGCTAGTGCAGATCCCCTGTAGGAGCGAGCATGCTCGCGATGGACTCAAGGACACCGCGGGGCATCAGATTTCCCGC
>NZ_JBSVXG010000132.1:0-17059 GCF_054070595.1 Pseudomonas sp. SDO55104_S430
TGAAGTTGATGTGGGAGCGGGCTTGCCCGCGATGGGGCCATATTTGCCAACGCAATTATTGAAGGCAAAAGAAAACCCCCGGCAAACCAGGGGTCTGTCGGGGGTTTCAGGTTGGCGCCGTCAAGCGCCTACCGGCTCAGCTTATTGGCAAGCTTCGCAATCCGGCTCGTCGATGGCGCAGGCCTTTGGCACTGGAGCCGGGCCGGCTGGCGCGGTTGGTGCTGCCAGGACCGAGTCGTCACCGTGGTTGCCGCCGCTGGAAACAGCGTTCAGCTTGCCGGTGTTGATAGTCGACTTCTCGGTGCTGGTTGCGGCCAGGGCACGGAGGTAATAGGTGGTTTTCAGGCCACGGTACCAGGCCATGCGGTAGGTCACGTCCAGCTTCTTGCCCGAAGCGCCAGCGATGTACAGGTTCAACGACTGAGCCTGGTCGATCCACTTCTGACGACGGCTTGCCGCGTCGACGATCCACTTGGTGTCCACTTCGAAAGCAGTTGCGTAGAGCGCCTTGAGCTCTGCCGGAATGCGCTCGATCTGCTGCACGGAACCGTCGTAGTACTTCAGGTCGTTGATCATGACCGAGTCCCACAGGCCGCGAGCCTTGAGGTCGCGAACCAGGTACGGGTTGATCACGGTGAATTCGCCCGACAGGTTCGATTTCACATAGAGGTTCTGGTAGGTCGGTTCGATCGACTGCGATACGCCGGTGATGTTGGCGATGGTCGCGGTCGGTGCGATGGCCATGATGTTCGAGTTACGGATGCCTTTCTGTACACGGGCGCGAACCGGTGCCCAGTCCAGGGTTTCCTTCAGGTCGACATCGATGTACTTCTGGCCACGGGCCTCGATCAGGATCTGTTGCGAATCCAGCGGCAGGATGCCTTTGGACCACAGCGAGCCCTGGAACGTCTCGTACGAGCCACGCTCGTCAGCCAGGTCGCAGGACGCCTGGATCGCGAAGTAGCTGACGGCTTCCATGGAAGTGTCGGCGAACTGCACGGCGGCATCGGAACCGTAAGCAATGTGCTGCAGGTACAGCGCGTCCTGGAAGCCCATGATGCCCAGACCGACCGGACGGTGCTTGAAGTTGGAGTTCTTCGCTTGCGGCACCGAGTAGTAGTTGATGTCGATCACGTTATCGAGCATGCGCACGGCGGTGTTCACGGTGCGTTGCAGTTTGGCGGTGTCGAGCTGGCCGTTGACGATGTGGTTCGGCAGGTTGATCGAGCCCAGGTTGCAAACGGCGATCTCGTCCTTGTTGGTGTTCAAGGTGATCTCGGTGCACAGGTTCGAGCTGTGAACCACGCCGACGTGCTGCTGCGGGCTGCGCAGGTTGCACGGGTCCTTGAAGGTCAGCCATGGGTGGCCGGTTTCGAACAGCATGGACAGCATCTTGCGCCACAGGTCTTTGGCCTGGATGGTCTTGAACAGTTTGACCTTGCCCGGGTACTCGGTCAGCGCTTCGTAGTACTCGTAGCGCTCTTCGAAGGCCTTGCCGGTCAGGTCGTGCAGGTCCGGAACTTCGGACGGCGAGAACAGGGTCCACTTGCCGTCGTCGAAGACACGCTTCATGAACAGGTCAGGGATCCAGTTGGCGGTGTTCATGTCGTGGGTACGACGACGGTCATCACCGGTGTTCTTGCGCAGCTCGATGAACTCTTCGATGTCCATGTGCCAGGTTTCCAGGTAGGCACAGACAGCGCCCTTGCGCTTGCCACCCTGGTTAACGGCGACGGCGGTGTCGTTCACCACTTTCAGGAACGGAACCACGCCCTGGGATTTGCCGTTGGTGCCCTTGATGTACGAACCCAGTGCACGAACAGGCGTCCAGTCGTTGCCCAGGCCACCGGCGAATTTGGACAGCATGGCGTTGTCGTGGATCGCGTGGTAGATGCCCGACAGATCGTCCGGAACGGTGGTCAGGTAGCAGCTCGACAGCTGTGGACGCAGGGTACCGGCGTTGAACAGGGTCGGGGTCGAAGCCATGTAGTCGAAGGACGACAACAGGTTGTAGAACTCGATGGCACGGGCTTCGCGGTCTTTCTCTTCGATCGCCAGGCCCATGGCCACGCGCATGAAGAAGATCTGCGGCAGTTCGAAACGTACGCCATCCTTGTGGATGAAGTAACGGTCGTACAAGGTTTGCAGGCCCAGATAGGTGAATTGCTGGTCGCGCTCGTGGTTGATCGCCTTGCCCAGTTTTTCCAGGTCGAAGGTGGCCAGTTCAGGGTTCAGCAGTTCGTATTCCACACCCTTGGCGACGTAGGCAGGCAGGGCCTTGGCGTACAGGTCGGCCATTTCGTGGTGGGTGGCGCTATCGGCAACTTCCAGGAAGCCCAGACCTTCGGCACGCAGGGTGTCCATCAGCAGGCGGGCGGTCACGAAGGAGTAGTTCGGCTCACGCTCGACCAGGGTACGGGCGGTCATCACCAGGGCGGTGTTGACGTCCTTCAGGGCAACGCCGTCGTACAGGTTTTTCAGGGTTTCGCGCTGGATCAGGTCGCCGTCGACTTCTTCCAGGCCTTCGCACGCTTCGCGGACGATGGTGTCCAGGCGGCCCATGTCCAGCGGCGCCAGGCTGCCGTCGGCGCGGGTGATGCGGATCGATGGGTGAGCGTTGACGGTTTCTTCGGCCGGGGTGTGCGCGGCGCGCTCCTTGGCGCGCGAATCGCGGTAGATCACGTAGTCGCGAGCGACTTTCTGCTCGCCGGCACGCATCAGGGCCAGTTCGACCTGGTCCTGGATTTCTTCGATGTGGATGGTGCCGCCCGATGGCATGCGACGCTTGAAGGTAGCGGTGACCTGTTCGGTCAGGCGGGCAACGGTGTCGTGGATTCGCGACGAGGCGGCAGCGGTGCCGCCCTCAACTGCGAGAAACGCTTTGGTGATGGCGACGGTGATCTTGTCATCGGTGTAAGGAACGACAGTGCCGTTACGCTTGATCACGCGCAGCTGGCCAGGCGCGGTGGCGGACAGATCCGAAGTCGAATCGGCGGCCGGCGGCAAGGTGCCCTGCGGATTCTCGCGAGTTGTGTCGGTTTGCATGGGTGTCTCCACGTTCTCTATGTTTGTTTGGGCACTGTAAAGGTGCCCACCGTTCCGTCCTGAAGCACTACAACCGGCGAATGCCGGGCATAACAACTTCGGGACAGTAGGAAGGGTGCTATTGGGGCGCCGCTTCCATGCCGAAGTCTTTGGTCTCACGCCTTGGGCCTGAGACCGGGGTCCTTTCAGGTGACAGATTGGGACTGCAACACCCGTACCGTTTTCACCGCTCAGGGCCGAAATACAGTAGCCATCCGCGCGCGCGGTTTGGTCTTTCGAAAATACGTTTGGTTCAACCGGATAGTGGCGAGAAAAGCCCTTGAAATCGAGGTCCGGTTTGTGTTTGGTTTTTTGCGCAAAACCCTACATCTAGGGTTTTTTTGGCGCAGGGCTACAAGATAATGCGTTTTGGGGAGGGATTGCAACGTACTACCTGTGGATAAGCCTGTGCGTAAATTGTGTGTGAAAGAGCGAATCGGCGTGCAGGCCGCGATGCTGCTGGACCGGACTTTTTTTCAGTCTTTTTCCACCGTTCAAAACGGTCCGGCGGATTTTCAAGGGCGCGAACCCTATCACAAAAAAACGCCGTGTCCGAACGCATTTACCGGCTTGTGTTCTGCGCGGGCGACGTTTATACAATCGGCCAGCCCGTAGGAGATTTAACCTCCCAGAACATTACAAAAAGACGGGCGGATCCTTCCTTATTAGCGTTCTTGCAAGTAGAGGTCACCCGTGGAGCAACAAGCCTGGCAGATATTGATTGTGGAGGACGATCAGCGTCTGGCCGATCTGACCCGTGACTATCTGCAAGCCAATGGCCTGCGTGTATCGATTGAGGGCAATGGCGCCCTGGCGGCGGCGCGCATCATCAAGGAACAGCCGGACCTGGTGATCCTCGACCTGATGCTCCCCGGTGAAGACGGCCTGAGCATTTGCCGCAAGGTCCGCGATCGTTACGACGGGCCGATCCTGATGCTCACCGCACGCACCGACGACACCGACCAGATTCTCGGCCTCGACCTGGGTGCCGACGACTACGTATGCAAGCCGGTGCGTCCGCGCCTGTTGCTGGCACGCATCCAGGCCTTGCTGCGCCGCAGCGAAACCCCGGAAGTCGCGCCGGAAAAACAGCGACGCCTGCAGTTCGGTCCGCTGGTGGTCGACAGTGCTCTGCGCGAGGCGTGGCTGCACGACAACGGTATCGAACTGACCAGCGCCGAGTTCGATTTGCTCTGGTTGCTGGTGGCCAATGCCGGGCGCATCCTGTCCCGGGAAGAAATCTTCACCGCACTGCGTGGCATCGGCTATGACGGGCAGGACCGCTCCATTGATGTGCGTATCTCGCGCATCCGCCCGAAAATCGGCGATGACCCGGACCATCCGCGGCTGATCAAGACCGTGCGCAGCAAAGGCTATCTGTTCGTTCCCGAGGCCTGCGTAGACTCGACCCTGTGAACTCGATCTTCCTGCGTATTTACGGCGGCATGTGCGCTGCGCTGATTCTGGTGGCGGTGCTCGGCGTGCTGGCGCTGCACATGCTCAATCAGGTGCGCGGCGAGCAATACCGCGAGCGGCTGGCCCACGGCACGTTTTCGCTGATGGCCGACAACCTGCAGCCGATGACCAAAACCGAGCGCCATCGCTCGCTACTGGTGTGGGAGCGGTTGCTGGGGATTCCGCTGGCGCTGAAAACCTTCAGCGAAACCGACCTCGATCTGACCCAGCGCACCCGGGTGCTGCGTGGTCAGGCGCTGGTGGAACAGACCGGCCCGCATGCGGCCCGTGTCTATCGTCTGGTCAGCGACAAGGAGCAACTGGTTCTCACCGGTGACGTGCAGCAGATCAGCGAGCAGTTGGCCCGGGCCACTATCTACCTGTTGGCCGACGAGCTGGTGCGCTATCCGGTCGGCGAACAGCCAGGGCGCCTGGCACAGTTGAAACAGGACAAGGGGTTCGGTTTCGACTTGCGTCTGGTGACGGTGGAAGAGGCCGACATGGACGAAGACCAGAGTCGTCGCGTGGCCGAAGGCGACACGGTGATGGCGCTGGGCAAGGGCGGCGATTCGATCCGGGTGTTCGCCGGCATGGTCGGAACGCCCTGGGTCCTGGAAATCGGCCCGTTGTATCAGATGAATCCCTATCCGCCGGAGTGGCTGGTGCTGATCGCCGCGCTGGGCCTGACCCTGATTGGTCTGATCGTCTACCTGCTGGTGCGGCAACTTGAGCGTCGATTGCGCGGCCTGGAAGCGGCGGCCACGCGCATTGCCAAGGGCAGTCTGGAAACCCGTGTGCCGGCGCGCGGGGCGGACTCGGTTGGACGATTGGCTTCGGCTTTCAACGGCATGGCCGAGCACCTGCAACAACTGTTGGCGATCCAGCGCGAACTGGTGCGTGCGGTGTCCCACGAATTGCGCACGCCGGTGGCGCGCCTGCGCTTCGGCCTGGAAATGATCGGTTCGGCCACCACCCCGCAAGCCCTGGAAAAATACTGCGAGAGCATGGACCACGACATCGAGGATCTCGATCGTCTGGTGGATGAAATGCTGACCTATGCGCGACTGGAGCAAGGCTCGCCGGCCCTGAATTTTCAGCGCATCGACCTGGATGCCCTGGTCAATCAGGTGATCGAGGAGCTTGCACCGTTGCGCATCGATATCACGGTGCAACGCGGCCTTTGCCTGTCGGCCGCCGATTGCGATGACGCCTGGGTCGAGGCCGAGCCGCGCTATCTGCACCGGGCACTGCAGAACCTCGTCAGCAACGCCATGCGCCACGCGCAATCGCGGGTGACGATCAGCTATCAGGTGGGACAACAGCGTTGCCGCGTGGATGTCGAAGATGACGGGCCGGGCGTGCCGGAAATCGCCTGGGAAAAAATCTTCACCCCCTTCCTGCGCCTCGACGACAGCCGCACCCGTGCTTCGGGCGGGCATGGATTGGGGTTGTCCATCGTGCGGCGCATCATTCACTGGCATGACGGGCGGGCGTTGATCAACAAGAGCAAAAGCCTGGGCGGTGCCTGTTTCAGCTTGAGCTGGCCGAGGAATCAGGAGAAGCGCTGAGATTTTGCGTTGGCTGTGAGGGCCCTATCGCGGGCAAGCCCGCTCCCACAGGTTTTGTGTTGGATACAGATTTTGTGACCGTCAATAGACCTTGTGGGAGCGGGCTTGCCCGCGATGATGCCTTCACAGGCACCAAAACTCTCAGGCCTTGATACTGACCAGACTCAACAACTGCCCATCCTGCACCCCAAACTGCGCCTCAAGCTCAGTCCCATTGCGCCATTCACTGGACAGATCAGTCAGCAACCGCAACCGCACCTCTCCGGCCTCTGTCCACTCCAACACTTCGGCATGCTCAAAGTAGAAGCGCTGCTGAACGATCGGATAAAGCGCCTTGAACAGGCTTTCCTTCACCGAGAAAGTCAGTGTCACCAGCAATGCCAAATGATCCCGGCGACCCGCCGCCATGCGCTGCAGCTCAGGCCCAGTGAGAATTTCCCCGGCAAGGCGCTCGGCGCGTTCGGCATTGAGCAGGTTTTCCAGGTCCATCCCCAGGCCGCGCCAATGGCTTTTCTTCGCGACGATGGCCGCGGCCCGGCCCGTGCTGTGGGTAATGGAACCGGTGATGTGCGCCGGCCAGACGGGGGCGCGGTCTTCACCGATGGCGGGGCTCAGACTCAGCCCTTCGAGCTTGTGCAAGGCGGCTCTGGCGCAGAGTCGTCCGGCGAGAAACTCGGCCTGGCGCTTGGCGACCGATCGCTGAATGCTCGCGGGCGCCTCGATGGCACTGTTGTGGAAATCGTCGCTTCGCAACTGCGAGGCATCGAAATGGGTGCTCAACAGGACCGTATCGGACAGCACGGACGGCAGCGGCCAGTGGGCATCGAGGGGCGTGCAGCAGGCGGGCAGGGCGGGTATCGAATTCATGTCGCGCATTTTGCCGGGTTGCCTTGTGGCTGGGTAGTGGCTGTATAGGGACTGTGTAAGGGCTGAGGGCATTGTGGCGCAGCTTGGTTCAGCTCAGGTTCAGTGTGCGTTCAGGGGGAGTTCAGGGCCGGGTGCGTAGTCTTGCCGCTACCAAAACGGGCTTTACCAACACGCGTATGGCACATGAGGAAGCTTCCTATGACTGGCTTGAAAAACCTGATTCTGGCATTCACCGTCCTGAGCGTCAGTGCGGCAGCCCACGCCGCCGACAACAACTTCACACGGCCTTCCACCGGCCAGACCAGCAACAAGGCCAGAAAATCCTCCGTCCTGAACTACTCGAACGTGGACGCGGTGGTCGCCGATGCCGGTGCCTGGGGAGCGCAGCCGGCCCGACAAATCAGCCAGAGCGGTTATTACGCCACGTATGACAAGGTGTCGGTATCCCACAATGGCATTAAACTTCGCGAGCAGGACCTCATGGGCCGCTACGATTTAACAGGTGTCAGTGAACAGTCGTGAAAATCGAAAATGATGCACGTGAGATCGTTGCACCCCTGGAGCTGTTGATGTGCAGGAGAGCATTATGAAACTGCTGGTCGTCGAGGATGAAGCGCTGTTGCGCCATCATCTGCAAACACGCCTGACGGAAAGTGGCCATGTGGTCGAATCCGTGCCCAACGCCGAGGAGGCGCTGTATCAGAGCGAACAGTTCAACCATGATCTGGCGGTGATCGATCTCGGCCTGCCGGGCATGAGCGGGCTGGACCTGATCCGCCAGCTGCGTTCGCGGGGCGAGACCTTCCCGGTCCTGATTCTCACCGCGCGCGGCAACTGGCAGGACAAGGTCGAAGGCCTGGCTGCCGGCGCTGACGACTATGTGGTCAAGCCGTTCCAGTTCGAAGAACTCGAAGCGCGGCTCAACGCGCTGCTGCGTCGATCCAGCGGCTTTACCCAGTCGACCATCGTTGCCGGGCCGCTGGTGCTGGACCTCAATCGCAAGCAGGCGACCCTCGACGATCAGCCGCTGGCGTTGACCGCCTACGAATACCGCATCCTCGAATACCTGATGCGCCATCACCAGCAGGTCGTGTCCAAGGACCGTCTGATGGAGCAACTGTATCCCGATGACGACGAGCGCGACCCGAACGTGATCGAAGTGCTGGTAGGAAGGCTGCGGCGCAAGCTTGAGGGCAGCACGGGCTTCAAGCCGATCGATACCGTTCGCGGCCTCGGCTATCTGTTCAATGAGCGCTGCACTTGATTCGCTCGCTACGCGTGCGCCTGATGCTCGCCGCCACCACCCTGGCGGTGTTGTTCATGCTGGCGCTGTTGCCGGCGATGCAAGGCGCGTTCAGCCTGGCGTTGCAGGACTCCATCGAGCAGCGCCTGGCGTCCGACGTGACCACGTTGATCTCCGCCGCGCGGGTGGAGAACAACCGTTTGCAGATGCCGGCGCAACTGCCTGACGAACGCTTCAACCTCACCGACAGCCGTTTGCTCGGCTACATCTACGACCGCGAAGGTCATCTGGTCTGGCGCTCCAAGGCCACCCAGGAAGAAAACCTCAACTACAAGCCCCGTTATGACGGACGCGGCAACGAGTTCGCCAGAATCAGCGAGCCCAACGGCCAGGAGTTCTTCGTCTACGACGTCGAGGTCAAGTTGCTCGGCGGCAAGAGCGCCGCGTTCAGCATCGTCGCCCTGCAACCGGTACGCGAATACGAGGTGACCGTCGAAGGCCTGCGGGAAAACCTCTACCTGGGCTTTGGCGCCGCCTTGCTGGTGCTCCTGGCATTGCTGTGGATCGGCTTGACCTGGGGCTTGCGCGCGTTACGAAGGCTCAGTCAGGAGCTGGACGAAATCGAAAGCGGCGCCCGGGAAAGTCTCAGCGAACAACATCCGCGCGAACTGTTGCGCCTGACCGGCTCGCTGAACCGCTTGTTGCACAGTGAACGCGAGCAGCGCAGCCGCTATCGCGACTCCCTCGACGATCTGGCGCACAGCCTGAAAACCCCGCTGGCGGTGCTGCAAGGGGTCAGCGAGGACATGGCACAACGTCCCGAAGATCGTGACCAGGCCTGGGTGCTGCAAACCCAGATCGAGCGCATGAGCCAGCAGATCAGCTATCAATTGCAGCGCGCCAGCCTGCGCAAAAGCGGTCTGGTGCGTCATCAGGTACATCTGCGTCCGGTGCTGCAAAGCCTGTGCGACACCCTGGACAAGGTCTATCGCGACAAGCGCGTGCGGGTGACCCTGGATCTGCCGCAGGAGTGCTACGTGCCGATCGAGCAGGGCGCCTTGCTGGAGATGATGGGCAATCTGCTGGAGAACGCTTATCGCCTGTGCCTGGGCGAAGTGCGTGTCAGCGTGCGTCAGACCATCAGTGGTCTGGAGTTGTGCGTCGAAGACGACGGCCCCGGTGTACCGCCCGACCAGCGCGCGCGAATCCTGCAAAGGGGTGAACGTCTGGATCGACAGCATCCGGGGCAGGGGATTGGCCTGGCGGTGGTCAAGGACATCATCGAAAGCTACAGCGCCAAGCTGACCCTAGGGGATTCACCCATGGGGGGCGCGGCGTTCAGGATTCATTTTCCGGTGGTTTAGCGGCGTTTTTGCGGGCGTCATCGCGAGCAGGCTCCCACAGGGGATTTGTGAACGACGCAGATCCAATGTGGGAGCGAGCCTGCTCGCGATGGGGCCTAATGTTCCTGCGCGCGATAGGCCCCAGGCGTCAAGCCTGTCCACTTCTTGAACGCCCGATGAAACGCCGACGGCTCGGAAAACCCCAGCTGCTCGGCGATCTGCTGCAACGGCAGGTCGTTGCGACTCAAATGGTAGATCGCGATATCTCGGCGCAACTGATCCTTCAACTCCTGAAAACTGGTGCCTTCCTCGCGCAGATGCCGGCGCAGCGTCTGCGGGCTGATGTGCAGGTGCGCGGCCACTGCGTCCAGGTCCGGCCAGCGTGCACTGTCGCGACTGAGCAGGCGCCGCAGCTGACTGCTCAGGCTATGGCCGTCATCCGGGCGCGACAGCAGATCGGCCGGCGAGCGTTCGAGAAAGTGCCTGAGGGTGCGTTCGTCCTGCAACAGCGGCATGTTCAGGTAGCGACTGTGAAACAGCAGGCTGCTCTGTGTGGTCGTGCTATCGGGCTCGGAGAAAACCAGTGGGCAGGAGAACAGCAGATCGTACTCGGCCCCGTGTTCCGGTCGCGGATAGCTGAACGTGGCCTGCTCCAGGCGAATGCGCTGGCCGATCAGCCAACTGCCGAACCGGTGCCAGGTCACCAGCAGGCATTCGCCAAGAAAGTGATCCGGGTCCCAAAGCTGCGAATCATCCAGGCTCAGGCGGATCATTTCGTCTTCACGGGTCATCGTCAGACGCGGGGCGTCGGGGAATAGGCTATAAAACAATAAGCCGCGATTGAGCGCCTTCTCCAGGTTGCGGCAGTGAATCACCGCATGACACATCATCGCGAAGCTGCCCGGAACGCTGCGGCCTTGCCCGAAACCCAGGTATTCGTCGTCCAGCGCCAGCCTCAGCGACAGCAGCAGTCGGGTGAACTGCTCTGGTGCGATGCGCGCGCGTGGCTCGTCGAGCAACTCGGGGCTGATCCCCAATTGCTCCAACAGCTTCGAGTAATCGTAGCCTTGCCGCCGTGCGCCACGCAGCGCGGCACGGGCGAAATGACTGGCGATGGTGCGTTCGCGCATGACAGGTCAATCCATCCATTGAGCGACGGATGGTAGCTGCGGTTCCAATGGCTGAACAAGGCGGATATCCGCCAAATTGCAGGATGCGTTTTGGCCAATGGGCGGAAATCCGCCACTTGGTTTCAATCGATTGGCGACACGGAAAAACCTGCAGCCCTTGATATCAAAAGGCTTGCAGGGTTTTTACGCGAGGTGGCACGGGCCTTGCGATACAACGGGCAGAAGCCTGCCGTCGCGCAGCTCGAAAAAACAAATCCCTCCAGTGCAGGAGGGTTCGCAAATGAGGTCTCGTAGGCAACAGGTGGATGTTGCCAGCGCGCACTCTTGAGGAACTTTGCAATGACGACTCGTCAGCCACTGTACAAATCCCTGTATTTCCAGGTGATCGTCGCAATTGTCATCGGTATCTTGCTCGGCCACTACTATCCGCAACTCGGCGTGGCCGTGAAGCCGTTGGGTGACGGGTTCATCAAACTGATCAAGATGATCATCGCCCCGATCATCTTCTGCACCGTCGTCAGCGGCATCGCTGGCATGCAGAACATGAAGTCGGTCGGCAAGACCGGCGGTTACGCACTCCTGTACTTCGAAATCGTGTCGACCATTGCCCTGATCGTGGGCCTGGTGGTCGTCAACATCGTGCAGCCGGGCGCCGGCATGCACATCGACGTCACCACTCTCGACGCCTCGAAAGTGGCGACCTACGTGGCACAAGGCGCTGACCAGAGCATCGTCGGCTTCCTGCTCAATGTGATCCCGAGCACCATCGTTGGCGCGTTCGCCACCGGTGACATCCTGCAAGTGCTGATGTTCTCGGTGATCTTCGGTTTCGCCCTGCATCGCCTGGGCGCCTACGGCCGTCCGCTGCTGGAGTTCATCGATCGTTTCGCCCACGTGATGTTCAACATCATCAACATGATCATGAAGCTCGCGCCAATCGGTGCCTTCGGTGCCATGGCCTTCACCATCGGCGCCTACGGTGTCGGCTCGCTGGTGCAGCTGGGTCAACTGATGGCCTGCTTCTACATCACTTGCGTGCTGTTCATCCTGATCGTGCTGGGCGGCATCGCACGCATGCACGGCTTCAGCGTGCTGAAAATGATCCGCTACATCCGTGAGGAACTGCTGATCGTACTGGGTACTTCTTCGTCCGAATCCGTACTGCCTCGCATGCTGATCAAGATGGAGCGTCTGGGCGCACAGAAATCCGTGGTAGGTCTGGTGATCCCGACCGGCTACTCGTTCAACCTCGACGGCACCGCGATCTACCTGACCATGGCCGCCGTGTTCATTGCCCAGGCAACTGACGCGCACATGGACGTCACTCACCAGATCACCCTGCTGGTGGTTCTGCTGCTGTCCTCCAAAGGCGCCGCGGGCGTGACCGGTTCGGGCTTCATCGTACTGGCTGCCACCCTGTCCGCCGTGGGCCACCTGCCGGTTGCCGGCCTGGCGCTGATCCTGGGTATCGACCGCTTCATGTCCGAAGCCCGTGCCCTGACCAACCTGATCGGCAACGCCGTTGCCACCATCGTTGTGGCCAAGTGGGTGAAAGAGCTGGACACCGACGTGCTGCAATCCGAACTGGCCTCGGGCGGTCGCGGCATTGCTGACGAGCGCGCGGAAGAGGAAGTGGACGTGATCCACACCCCGACTGCCAGCAGCGTCAAGTAAGCGCTTCCTGCTTCATGAAAAACCCGCTTCGGCGGGTTTTTTCATGCCTGCTGTTTGAGCATAAAGGTCAGCGCGACTGTCGCATAAGGTGATTGCTCCAGCGCCCCCGGCTGCCTAGGCTGGGGGCTGAATCAGGGAGAACGCCCATGCTCGGTCCACTGGCATCACTGAAGGTTCTGGATTTCTCGACACTGCTGCCGGGGCCGTTTGCCTCGCTTTTGCTGGCGGACATGGGGGCCGAGGTGCTGCGCATCGAATCGCCGACCCGCATGGATCTGCTGCGAGTGCTGCCGCCCCATGACCGGGGCGTGTCGGCCAGCCATGCCTACCTCAATCGCAACAAGCGCAGCCTGGCGCTGGATCTCAAGCAGCCTGAGGCGCTCGAAGTCATCAAGCAGTTGCTCAAGGACCACGACATCGTGCTGGAGCAATTCCGCCCCGGCGTCATGGAGCGCCTGGGCCTGGGCTACGAGGCGCTGAAGGCGATCAATCCGAAGCTGATCTACGTATCGATCACCGGTTACGGCCAGACCGGCCCCTACAAGGATCGCGCCGGGCATGACATCAACTACCTCGCACTGGCCGGGCTGTCGAGCTACACCGGCCGTGCCGACAGCGGGCCCCTGCCTTTGGGCGCGCAGGTGGCGGACATTGCCGGCGGCTCCCTGCACGGAGTGATCGGCCTGCTGGCGGCGGTGATCGCCAGGCAGCAGACCGGGCAGGGGCAGCATCTGGATGTCAGCATGACCGACTGCGCCTTCAGCCTGAATGCCATGGCCGGCGCCGGTTACCTGGCCTGCGGCGTCGAGCCGGAAAGGGAGGAGCAGGTGCTCAATGGCGGCAGTTTCTATGACTATTACCGTTCGCGGGATGGCCGCTGGCTGTCGGTGGGCAGCCTGGAGCCGGGCTTCATGAAGCAATTGTGCGTCGCTTTGGGTCTGGAAGAGTTGGCGGGCCTGGGGTTGTCGCCGCAGCCGGCGCAGCAACAGAAACTCAAGGACGCGTTGAAGACCGAGTTCGAGAAGCATGACTTTGCCGAGTTGTGCGCACTGTTTGCCGAACTGGATGCCTGCGTCGAGCCGGTGTTGAGTGTGGGCGAGGCGGTGCGTCATCCGCAGTTGCAGGCGCGGGAGCTGGTGACGCAGGTGCCTCGGGGGGATGGATCGAGCCAGGTGCAGATGGCGTGTCCGTTGAAGTTTTCAGAGGGGTTGCCGGCGCCGAGGCATATCGGGGCGGGGCTGGGGGAGCATACGGATCAAGTGTTGGGGGAATTGGGGTTTGATGCTGGGCGGATTGCTGAGTTGCGGCGGGCCAAGGTGATTCTCTAGTGCCTGTGCCGGCCTCTTCGCGGGCAAGCCCGCTCCCACAGTGATGGGTGTCGTTCACAAATTCAGTGTCCAAAACAGAACCCTGTGGGAGCGGGCTTGCCCGCGAAGAGGCCAGTACAGACACCACAACACTGTCTACTCGACCCGCATCTCCCCACTGAACACCAATGTATGGCGACACCGTCTGCACAAATACCGCCGCCCCTGATGCACCAACCGATGCCGCTGCGCCGAAAACGGGAAATCACTGTCGGCACACGGACATTTATAGATGTAGCGAGTCACGCTGCGGCGTTTGACGTCGTAGGTGTGGCAGCGATTGGGCGGCAGTTCGTACACGCCGCGCATGATCAATTGCCATTCTTCCCCATGGGGCTGGATGCGGTCGCCGAACAGTTGGTGGGCGATCAGGTGGGCGACTTCGTGGGCCACGGTCTGCTTGAGGAAGTCCTCGCTATTTTCCCGGTACAGCTGCGGGTTGAAGCGCAGCAGATTCTCGTGCAGATGCGCGACACCGGCTTTTTGCCCGCGCAGCTTGAGGCTCACCACGGGGCGTTTGAAAGGTCGTTTGAAAAAGGATTCGGCTAGTTGGAAACAGTCTTCGACGCGGGTATTGAGTTGCTCGGGCATGCTTGATGGATCTCCAGAGACGTCGAGTATGCCGCAACCCTCGGGCCTTGCGTATTGGCCATGCGCCGAATGGTCGTTGCCGTTTCTGTTGCCCAGGCATTAAAAGGCCGCCTTTCGGCGGCCTGTGTCGGCAGATCTGTTTTTTATGTCGAGCTTCTACTAATTGGTGTAGACCGGCCCCACGCCGAGTCCCCAGACAATAACGGTGAACGCCATGATGGCCACCAGCACCACCAGGCCTACTGCGAGTACCGAACTTGAAAACAGGAAGCCCTCGTCAGATGGAATGTTCATGAAAGTCGGCAGACCGACGTACAACAGGTAAACCGTGTAGCAGATCGCGGCGGTTCCGATGATCATCCCCAGCCACAAGTGCGGATACAGGGCCGCCAGACCGCCGATGAACAGCGGAGTCGCGGTGTAGGTCGCAAACGCCACGCAGCGGGCCAGGCTCGGATTGGCGTCGTAGGTGCGGGCCATCCAGTGAATGAACGCCCCCATGACCGCCACACCGCCGAGCATTGCCAGGTACGACATGATCGACATCCATAGTGCGCTTTCCATCGTCAGCATCACGGGTGCGCGGCTGCCGATGACCCAGCCGACTTTGGTGGTGCCGATAAACGCCGAGATTGCCGGAATCGCCGCCAGAATCAGCGTGTGAGTCAGGTACATGTGGCTGATGCTTTCCTCCTGGTCGCCACGGATTTCTTTCCATTCCTGGTCGGGGTGGGTGAAAAGTCCCACTACGTGATGGATCATGCCAGTCACTCCTCTTGTTTTACCGTCGCCCCCCAGTGGAGCGCCTACGGGCCAATGGCCAAGTACGTCATAGGTCTGGATTCGAATGCGACCTTATGACGCAGTATAGGAAGTACTTAACCTCACAAGGAGCATGGGCTTAGAGCAAATCGCGCTGTAAAACCTGGGCTTAATCGCAGTTGCATCTGTAGGAGCTGCCAAAGGCTGCGATCCTTTGATTTTGCGTTTTCAGAAGCAGGATCAAAAAATCGCAGCCTTCCGCAGCGCCTACATGGGGATGCGGTCCGTCAGGATGCTTCGCCCTGGAGGCGTTTTTGCGTAAAATGCCCGCCTTTCGTCACACCTCACGGATTTCGCGTCATGGGCACTCTTACGGTCAACCAGAACAAACTGCAAAAGCGCCTTCGCCGCCAGGCCGGTGAGGCTGTCGCCGATTTCAACATGATTGAAGACGGCGACAAGGTCATGGTCTGCCTGTCCGGCGGCAAGGACAGCTACACCATGCTCGACGTGCTGATGCATTTGCAGAAGGTCGCGCCGATCAAGTTCGACATCGTGGCCGTGAACATGGACCAGAAGCAGCCGGGCTTCCCCGAGCACGTCCTGCCGGCCTACCTCAAGGAACTGGGCATCGAGTACCACATCGTCGAGAAGGACACCTACTCGGTGGTCAAGGAGCTGGTACCGGAAGGCAAGACTACTTGCTCGCTCTGCTCGCGCCTACGCCGTGGCACGCTCTATACCTTTGCCGATGAAATCGGTGCGACCAAGATGGCGTTGGGTCACCACCGCGACGACATCGTTGAAACCTTCTTCCTGAACATGTTCTTCAACGGCTCGCTCAAGGCCATGCCACCCAAGCTGCGCGCCGATGACGGTCGCAACGTGGTGATCCGCCCGCTGGCCTACTGCAACGAGAAAGACATCCAGGCTTACTCGGACTTCAAACAGTTCCCGATCATCCCGTGCAACCTCTGTGGTTCCCAGGAAAACCTGCAGCGTCAGGTGGTCAAGGAAATGCTGGTGGAGTGGGAGCGCAAGACTCCGGGCCGTACCGAGAGCATCTTCCGCAGCCTGCAGAACGTGAGCCCGTCGCAATTGGCGGACCGCAATCTGTTCGACTTCACCAACCTGCGGATCGACGAAACCGCGGCTTCGCGCTTTGTCAACGTCGTCAATCTCTGATCAAACAATGTGGGGATGGACTCATTCCCACAGATTTCCCATTCCTCAGGAGAGGGCATGCGCGATTACAAGTGGCTGAACGAGTACTGCCTGAACCGCTTCGGTTCGGCGGCTGAACTGGAAGCCCATCTGCCCGTTCCGAACACCCCGGCGCAATTGCGCGATATCACTGACGATCGCTACCTGTCGACCATGGCCCTGCGAGTGTTTCGTGCCGGATTGAAACACAGCCTGGTGGACGCCAAGTGGCCGGCCTTCGAGGAAGTGTTCTTCAAGTTCGATCCGGAAAAAGTCGTGCTGATGAGCGCCGAGCACCTTGAACGGCTGATGCAGGACGCACGCATCATCCGCCACCTGGGCAAGCTCAAGAGCGTGCCGCGCAATGCGCAGTTCGTGCTGGACGTGGCTCATGAGAGAGGCAGTTTCGGCGCGCTGATCGCCGATTGGCCGGTGACCGATATCGTCGGCCTGTGGACCTTTCTGAAAAAACGCGGCAGCCAGTTGGGCGGCCTGTCGGCACCGCGTTTCCTGCGCATGGTCGGCAAGGACACTTTCGTGCCGAGTTATGACGTGGTTGCGGCGTTGAATGCGCAGAACATCATCGACAAAGTGCCGAGCAGCCTGCGGGACCTGGCGCTGGTGCAGGATGTGTTCAACCAGTGGCATGAAGAGAGTGGCGGACGGCCGATGAGCCAGATTTCGATGATGTTGGCCTATACCGCCAATTATTGAGACCGCATCGTCTGGTTCGCGGGCAAGCCTCGCTCCTACAGGGTACGTGTTTCCTGTA
>NZ_JBSVXG010000133.1:0-16489 GCF_054070595.1 Pseudomonas sp. SDO55104_S430
CGCCTGACCCGACGCAATCGCGAGCAGGCTCGCTCCCACAAGGGTCGGCTTCGGCAGAAAACAGGCACAAACAAAAACGCCCCGATCAATGATCGGGGCGTTTTTTATTGCCATCCCACCGCTTACGCGGCGATCGACAACTTGAGCTTGTTCATCGCGCTTTTTTCAAGCTGACGAATACGCTCGGCCGACACGTTGTACTTCTGCGCCAGGTCGTGCAGCGTGGCTTTTTCTTCTGCCAGCCAGCGCTGGTAGAGGATGTCACGGCTGCGGTCGTCCAGCACTTCCAGCGCTTCGTGCAGGTTGTGGTTGGAGTTGTCGCTCCAGTCGGCATCTTCCAGTTGACGGGCCGGGTCGTACCGGTGGTCTTCCAGGTAGTTGGCCGGCGATTGGAAAGCGCTGTCGTCGTCGGCTTCGGCAGCCGGGTCGAAAGCCATGTCATGGCCGGTCAGGCGACTTTCCATCTCGCGCACTTCCCGCGGCTCGACGCCGAGGCTTTCGGCCACGCGATGCACTTCTTCGTTGTTCAGCCACGCCAGACGCTTCTTCTGGCTGCGCAGGTTGAAGAACAGCTTGCGCTGGGCCTTGGTGGTGGCCACTTTCACGATGCGCCAGTTGCGCAGGATGAATTCGTGGATTTCAGCCTTGATCCAGTGCACGGCGAACGAAACCAGACGCACGCCCATTTCCGGGTTGAAACGCTTCACGGCCTTCATCAGGCCGACGTTGCCTTCCTGGATCAGGTCAGCCTGAGCCAGACCGTAGCCGGAATAGCTACGGGCGATATGTACGACAAAACGCAAGTGGGCGAGCACCATCTGCCGAGCCGCCTCAAGATCCTGCTCATAATAGAGACTCTCGGCCAGTTCACGCTCCTGCTCCGGCGACAGCAATGGAATGCTGTTGACGGTGTGCACATAGGCCTCCAGGTTCGCACCCGGGACCAGAGCATATGCAGGTTGCAAAGAATTGGTCATACGAAAAAACCTCCGACTTACAAACTCGTGCCGTTAAGCACTGCCAGAATTGACCGGAAACCGAAGAACAAGTTCCCATAAAAAATGAAAGGTCAATACGAGCAAAATGACATTACTTGGGTGCAAGCTCCCGCAAATGACGGGCGACTGCAATCCATGCACCGATATACCCCAACAGTACCGCGCCAAGCAAGAGAGACAGACCATCGGCGACCGGCACGCCGGCCAGCGCAAAATCACTGCCGTACAAACCGGCCAGTCCCACTACCGCATCGTTCAGCCAGTCAAGGCCGAACGCCAATACGCCCCAGGAAAGAATCCCCGCACCAAAGCCATACAGCGCGCCCATATAGAGGAAGGGCCTGCGCACATAGCTGTCAGTGCCGCCGACGAGTTTAATCACTTCTATCTCTGTGCGGCGGTTTTCAATATGAAGACGAATGGTATTGCCTATCACCAAAAGTAATGCGGAAACCAGAAGCACGGTCAGACCGAAGACAAATCGGTCGCCCAGCTTGAGGATGGCTGCCAGACGCTCGACCCAGACTAGATCAAGCTGCGCCTGCTGTACCTTGGGCAATTCGGAAAGTTGTTGTCTTAATGCTTCAAGCGTCGACTTGTCGACTTCCTTCGGCGTCACCAGCACCACGCCGGGCAGCGGGTTTTCCGGCAACTCCTTGAGTGCATCACCCAGACCGGACTGCTGCTGGAACTCTTCCAACGCCTGATCGCGACCCACGTACTCCGCGTCGGCCACGCCAGGCATGCCCTTGATCTGCTCGCGCAGCGCTTCGCCTTCCGTCGGACTGGCTTCGAGTTGCAGGTACAGGGAAATCTGCGCCGCACGCTGCCAGGAACCGCCGAGACGCTCGACGTTGCTCAGCAAAAGTGACAGCCCCATGGGCAGACTCAGGGCCACCGCCATCACCATGCAGGTGAAAAAGCTGCCGATGGGCTGCTTGCCCAGGCGGCGCAGGCTGTCCGCCATGCTGGCGCGATGGCTTTCGATCCAGGCGCGGAACAGCGTGGCGAAATCCGGGCCGTCATCGTCGTCGTGTTTTTTCTTGGCTGGCTGCGGATCGGCGGCCTTGGGGGCCACTCGCTCGGAAACCTTTGGACTGCGTGTCGCACTCATACCCCGGCCTCCCCGTCGCCGATCAATCGACCGCGCTGCAAGGTCAGCATGCGGTGGCGCATACGCGCAATCAGTGCCAGGTCGTGACTGGCGATCAGCACGCTGGTGCCCAGGCGGTTGATATCTTCGAACACGCCCATGATTTCCGCCGCCAGACGCGGGTCGAGGTTACCGGTCGGTTCGTCCGCCAGCAGCAATGCCGGGCGGTGAACGATAGCGCGGGCGATGCCGACGCGCTGTTGCTGACCGGTGGACAGATCGCCGGGATACAGATCGGCCTTGTCCGACAGCGCAACGCGCTCCAGGGCCGAATCCACGCGCTTGGCGACTTCGACCTTGGACAGGCCGAGAATCTGCAACGGCAGCGCGACGTTGTTGAACACGGTGCGATCGAACAGCAACTGGTGGTTCTGGAACACCACGCCGATCTGCCGGCGCAGAAACGGAATCTGCGCATTGCTGATGGTGCTCAGGTCCTGCCCGGCGAGCAGCAGCTTGCCGCTGGTCGGGCGCTCCATGGCCAGCAACAGCCGCAACAGGGTGCTTTTACCGGCGCCGGAATGGCCGGTGACAAACAGAAACTCGCCACGACGGACTCGAAAGCTCAGCTCATGCAAGCCGACGTGACCGTTCGGATAGCGCTTACCGACCTGTTCGAAACGAATCATGAACGCTCCCGCTCGGCAAACAGTGCCTGGACAAAGGGTTCAGCTTCAAAAGTGCGCAAATCGTCGATGCCTTCACCGACACCGATATAGCGGATCGGCAGGCCGAACTGCTTGGCCAGGGCGAAAATCACCCCGCCCTTGGCGGTACCGTCGAGCTTGGTCAGCGCCAGGCCCGTCAGTTCGACGGTCTGGTTGAATTGCTTGGCCTGGTTGATGGCGTTCTGACCAGTACCGGCATCGAGCACCAGCAGCACTTCGTGCGGCGCGTCTGCATCGAGCTTGCCGATCACCCGGCGAACCTTCTTCAGCTCTTCCATCAGGTTGTCTTTGGTGTGCAGACGACCGGCGGTGTCGGCGATCAGCACGTCGATGCCACGGGCCTTGGCGGCCTGCACGGCGTCGAAGATCACCGAAGCCGAATCGGCGCCGGTGTGCTGGGCGATGACCGGGATCTTGTTGCGCTCGCCCCAGACCTGCAATTGCTCCACTGCCGCGGCGCGGAAGGTGTCGCCGGCGGCCAGCATGACTTTCTTGCCTTCCAGCTGCAGCTTCTTCGCAAGCTTGCCGATGGTGGTGGTCTTGCCGGCGCCGTTGACGCCGACGACGAGAATCACGAACGGCTTGTTCTGCGAGTGGATTTTCAGCGGTTGCTCGACAGGCTTGAGCATTGCCGCCAGCTCGCCCTGCAAGGATTTGTACAGCGCATCGGAATCGGCGAGTTCTTTACGCGCGACCTTCTGGGTCAGGCGCTGGATGATCACCGAGGTGGCCTCGACACCAACGTCGGCGGTCAGCAGGCGGGTTTCGAGATCATCGAGCAGCTCGTCATCGATGGCTTTCTTGCCCAGGAACAGGCTGGCCATGCCTTCGCCGATGCTGGCGCTGGTTTTGGAAAGGCCTTGCTTGAGGCGGGCAAAGAAACCGGTTTTGGCTTCTTCGACGCGCGGTGGCTCGGCTGGCTTTTCGACAGGCACTTCGACGGGAGCGACAGGGGCAGCGGCTACGGGCGCGGGCGCTTGAACAACCGGCGCTGGCGGGGCCACGAAGGCAGGAACGACAGGCTCGGGAGCAACAGGAACAGGCTCGGCTTGGACAACGGGCGCTGCGACCGGCGCCTGAACCGGCTCAGGTGCAAACGCGCTCGGCGCGGGAATTGGCGGGGTAACGTGCGGTGCCTGGTCATCCTCGACCAGGGCCACCGGCTCTTCCGCCACCGGCAAGGTCAGCCATGGCTCGGAGGCTGGCGTCAAAGGCTGTTCGACGGCAACGGCAGGCTCTGCTTCGACCACCGGCTGGAGCACCGGCTCCGCGATCGGCAATACCACAGGTGCCGGTTCTGCTGCTTCTACAACCGGCGCGGGAGCCGGCTCGGGAATTGGCTGGGGCTGTTCGACGACGGGTTCCTGCGGCTTTTTGCGCAGCCATCCGAACAGGCTTTTTTTCTCGCCAGCCGCAGCTGGAGTCTTCTTGTCGTCGTTGGAACCAAACATGGAGGACGGCTATCTCACGGTAGCGACGCGCCAAGGGGCGCCCCGGTAATAAATATTCGATGCAGAACAGACTGCGATTGAGCGAGCTTGTTCACGCGCAAC
The DNA here is from genome assembly GCF_054070595.1 of Pseudomonas sp. SDO55104_S430. Taxonomy (NCBI): domain Bacteria; kingdom Pseudomonadati; phylum Pseudomonadota; class Gammaproteobacteria; order Pseudomonadales; family Pseudomonadaceae; genus Pseudomonas; species Pseudomonas sp. SDO55104_S430. The sequence goes on from NZ_JBSVXG010000133.1 coordinate 4,373, forward strand.
ATTTTGTCGAGGTGCTGATCGGCGCCTCAAGGAATCGATTTCTCAATGGACTAAAGCAGCAAAATCGGCGAAAAAGCAGAAATCGGTTGATAAATATCCACCTTTCGTCGCAAACCCATTCAACCTGATCAAGCATAAAGGCCTGATAGGCGTGGCCGCCGCTAAAACGGATCAGTATCCTAGCACCCTCTCGCCCGCAGACGCTAAGACCAAGCGGGCAGCCCAACAGGTTAAAAACGAATGAATGCTCTAGCCCGCCGCGCCGCAGGCCTGCTGCTCAGCACAGTTTGTCTGCCCCTCTCGGCCCTGGCTGCCGATCCGCAACCCACCCACGAATTCACCCTCGACAACGGCTTGAAGGTCGTCGTGCGCGAAGACCATCGCGCGCCGGTGGTGGTTTCCCAGGTCTGGTACAAAGTCGGGTCCAGCTACGAGACGCCGGGTCAGACCGGCCTGTCCCACGCCCTGGAACACATGATGTTCAAGGGCAGCGAGAAAGTCGGCCCCGGCGAAGCGTCGCTGATCCTGCGCGACCTCGGCGCCGAAGAGAACGCCTTCACCAGCGATGACTTCACCGCCTATTACCAGGTGCTGGCCCGCGACCGCCTGGGCGTGGCCTTCGAACTGGAAGCCGACCGCATGGCCAGCCTGCGCCTGCCGCCTGACGAGTTCGCCCGCGAGATCGAAGTGATCAAGGAAGAGCGCCGCCTGCGCACCGACGACAAGCCGATGTCCAAGGCCTACGAGCGCTTCAAGGCCATGGCCTACCCCGCCAGCGGCTACCACACGCCGACCATCGGCTGGATGGCGGACCTGGACCGCATGAAAGTCGAGGAACTGCGCCACTGGTATGAATCCTGGTACGTGCCGAACAACGCCACCCTGGTGGTAGTCGGCGACGTGACCCCGGACGAAGTCAAAGCCCTGGCCCAGCGCTACTTTGGCCCGATCGCCAGACGCGATGTGCCGCCGGCAAAGATCCCGCTGGAACTGGCCGAACCCGGCGAACGCCAGATCACCCTGCACGTGAAGACCCAGCTGCCCAGCCTGATGCTGGCGTTCAACGTGCCGAGCATCGCCACCGCCGAAGACAAGCGCTCGGTCAACGCCCTGCGCCTGATCTCGGCCCTGCTCGACGGCGGCTACAGTGCGCGCATCCCGACGCAACTGGAGCGCGGCGAGGAGCTGGTGTCCGGCGGCTCGTCGAGCTACGACGCCTACACCCGCGGCGACAGCCTGTTCACCCTGTCGGCCACGCCCAACAGCCAGAAGAAAAAGACCATGGCCCAGGCCGAAGCCGGTTTGTGGAAGCTGCTCGAACAGCTGAAAACCACCGCGCCGTCCGCCGAAGAACTCGAGCGTGTACGCGCCCAAGTCATCGCCGGCCTGGTGTACGAGCGTGATTCGATCACAAGCCAGGCCACCGCCATCGGCCAGCTGGAGACCGTCGGCCTGTCCTGGAAACTGATGGACACCGAACTTGCCGACCTGGAAAGCGTGACCCCGCAAGACATCCAGAACGCCGCCAAGCTGTATTTCACCCGCGAACGTCTCAGCGTCGCCCATGTACTGCCGGAGGAGACGCCTCATGAGTGATCACAAGAAACCGCGCCGCGCCTTGCTCGGCCTGGTCGCCGTGGCCCTGATCGGCTCGGCTGCCTTCTATTTCACCAAGACCGGCGACACCGTCGCCAGTGAAGCCCTGGACAAGGCCAAGGCCAGCCAGAAGCTGCAATCGCTGGCCGAACTCAACGGCAAGGCACCGAGCCACCGCAAGCTCGACGTACAGACCTGGAACACCGCCGAAGGCGCCAAGGTGCTGTTCGTCGAAGCCCGTGAACTGCCGATGTTCGACATGCGCCTGATCTTCGCCGCCGGCAGCAGCCAGGACGGCGACGCTCCAGGCCTGGCCCTGCTGACCAACGCCATGCTCAACGAAGGCGTGGCCGGCAAGGATGTCAGCGCCATCGCCCAGGGCTTCGAAGGCCTGGGTGCCGACTTCGGCAACGGTGCCTACAAGGACATGGCGGTCGCTTCCCTGCGCAGCCTCAGTGCCGCGGACAAGCGCGAACCGGCGCTCAAGCTGTTCGCTGAAGTCGTCGGCAAGCCAACCTTCCCCGAAGACTCCTTCGCCCGCATCAAGAACCAGATGCTCGCCGGCTTCGAATACCAGAAACAGAACCCCGGCAAACTGGCCAGCCTGGAGCTGATGAACCGCCTGTATGGCGATCATCCGTACGCCCACGCCAGCGATGGCACGGCCAAGAGCGTTCCGGCCGTCACCCTGGCGCAACTGCGGGCGTTCCACCAGAAAGCCTATGCCGCCGGCAACGTGGTGATCGCGCTGGTCGGCGACCTGTCCCGCGCCGAGGCCGAAGCCATTGCCGCCCAGGTTTCCGCCGCGCTGCCAAAAGGCCCGGCCCTGCCGAAGATCGCGCAACCGACCGAACCCAAGGCCAGCATCGGGCACATCGAGTTTCCGTCCAAGCAGACCAACCTGATGCTCGCGCAACTGGGCATCGACCGTGACGATCCGGATTACGCGGCCCTGTCCATGGGCAACCAGATCCTGGGCGGCGGCGGTTTCGGCACGCGCCTGATGAGCGAAGTGCGCGAGAAACGTGGTTTGGCCTATGGCGTGTATTCGGGTTTCACCCCGATGCAGGCGCGCGGCCCGTTCATGATCAACCTGCAGACCCGCGCCGAGATGAGCGAAGGTACCCTGAAGCTGGTGCAGGACGTGCTCGCCGACTACCTCAAGACCGGCCCGACCCAGAAGGAACTCGACGACGCCAAGCGCGAACTGGCCGGCAGCTTCCCGCTGTCCACCGCCAGCAACGCCGATATCGTCGGCCAGCTGGGTGCGATCGGCTTCTACAATCTGCCATTGAGTCATCTGGAAGACTTCATGCAGCAGTCGCAGAACCTCACCGTCGAACAGGTCAGGGATGCGCTGAACAAACACTTGAGCACGGACAAAATGGTCATCGTCAGCGCTGGCCCGACCGTGCCGCAAAAGCCGTTACCGGCCCCATCTGATAAACCTGCCGAGCAACCGCTCGGGGTTCCGGAGCATTAATGGCCACTCGTGCGAAAAAACCTGCCCCAAGACAGCACAACGGCGTGAACCAGCTGCGCATCATCGGCGGCGAATGGCGCAGCCGCAAACTGAGCTTCCCCGATGCCCCAGGCCTGCGCCCGACACCGGACCGGGTGCGTGAAACCCTGTTCAACTGGCTCGCCCCCTACGTGCCCGGCGCCAAGGTGTTCGACCCGTTCGCCGGCAGTGGCGCGCTGTTCCTCGAAGCCCTGTCCCGTGGTGCCTCCACGGGGCAGGCGCTGGATGCCAGCAGCCTCGCGGTATCCGCCCTCAAGGAGCACCTGGGCACCCTGCGCTGCACCAACGGTCATGTGCAGACCGCTGATGCCCTGCGTTATCTGGAAACCCAGCCGGCCGTCGCCTATGACCTGGTGTTCCTCGACCCGCCGTTCCACCAGGACCTGCTGCCGGCCGTGTGCAAGCTGCTCGAAGAGCGCCAGTGGCTGGCCGAGGACGCCTGGGTCTACACCGAGAGCGAAACCGCCCCCTCGACCCTCAGTCTGCCCGGCAACTGGCGCCTGCACCGGGAGCAAAAATCCGGGCAGGTCTATTATTCGTTGTGGCAACGTATGGCAGAGATCGCCGGCTGATCGGCCGGTCTGTACAAGGCGCGCACCTCGATCCGGGTGCGCGTTGCTGCTTCGAGAGCAATCGTGTCCCATCCGTCAGAACGCTTCACTCCCGCCTTCGGCCTCGGCAACCCGCACTTGCAGACCTTGTGGGGACCGCTGTGGCGCAAGACCACCCATATCGAGCGCGAACGCGAGCGCCTGTGGCTTGAAGACGGTGACTTCCTCGACCTCGACTGGCACGGCCCGCACAGCGCCGAAGCGCCTTTGGTGCTGGTGCTGCACGGCCTCACGGGCTCGTCGAACTCGCCTTATGTGGCCGGCATGCAGAAGGCCTTGGGCGATCGCGGCTGGGCCAGCGTCGCGCTGAACTGGCGCGGCTGCTCGGGCGAACCCAACCTGCTGCCACGCAGCTACCATTCCGGCGCCAGCGAAGACCTGGCCGAAACCATCAGCCATCTGCGGGCCAAGCGGCCACTGGCACCGCTGTACGCGGTGGGTTATTCGCTGGGTGGCAATGTCCTGCTCAAGCATCTGGGCGAAACCGGCAGTGACAGCGGTGTGCTCGGCGCCGTGGCGGTGTCGGTGCCGTTTCGTCTGGACCAGTGCGCCGACCGCATCGGCCAGGGCTTTTCCAAGGTCTATCAGGCGCACTTCATGCGCGAGATGCTGGCCTACATCAAAAACAAGCAGCGCCAGTTCCAGCATGACGGCCGTGAAGATGGTCTGGCGGCGCTGGCGGCCCTGGGCTCGCTGGAGAACCTGCGCACTTTCTGGGATTTCGATGGCCGGGTGACGGCGCCGCTCAATGGCTTCCTCGATGCCGAGGACTACTACCGCCGGGCGTCGAGCCGCTATTTCCTGGGCAAAATCCGCACCCCGACCCTGATCATCCAGGCCGCCGACGACCCCTTCGTGTTTCCCCACAGCCTGCCGCAGGCCGAAGAGCTGTCGACCTCCACGCAATTCGAGTTGCAAGCCCGGGGCGGGCATGTGGGATTCGTCGACGGTTCGGTCAGGCAGCCGGGTTACTACCTTGAGCGGCGGATTCCGCAATGGCTCAGCTCTGTAGGGCTGACATAGGTCATGGACGTCAATCAGGGCGAGTCGATCCACTTCTGGCAAACCGCGCCATTGGCCGGGATCGAACTGCTGTCGGCGCGCTACATCGACCATCGCTTCGCGCCCCATGTGCACGACGGTTACGTGATCGGCATGATCATGGCCGGCGCCCAGCGCTACCGCTATCGCGGCGCCGAACATCTGGCGGGTAGCGGCACCCTGGTGCTGATCAACCCCGATGAACTGCACACCGGCCACAAGGGCACGGAAGACGGATGGCTGTATCGGGCGTTTTATCCGGACAGCCAGCAGATCACCTCGCTGCTGGCCGAACTCGAACTGCCGACCCACCACCTGCCGATGTTCGGCGCCACGCTCTACCGCGACCCGGACCTGGTGAGCGGCTTCTGCCAATTGCATCGTCTGCTGGAAAGCCCGGCCACCGCCCTGCAACAGCAGACGGCCTGGCGTGAACTGACGTTGTCGCTGCTGCAGCGTCATGCGGCGGTGGGCGAAGCCGGCAAGCCGGGCAAGGAGCATCGGGCGGTCACCCGGGCCAAAGAGTTGTTGCACGCACAACTGGCGGCGCCGCCTTCGCTGGAAGAACTGGCGGCGGCGGTCAATCTGTCGCCCTTCCATTTCGCCCGCGTATTCCGCCGCGCCACCGGCATGCCGCCGCACACCTGGCTGATGCAGCAGCGCATCGCCCGGGCGCGGACCTTGTTGCAAGGAGGGTGTTTGCCGCTGGAAGTCGCCATGCAGCTGGGATTTGCCGACCAGAGTCACCTGAGCCGGCAGTTCAAGCAGGTGTACGGAGTGGGGCCGGGAGCCTATCGCAGCGCACGGCTTTAGAAACGAAATCTTGAAAAATTACTCGCCCGTCGCGATCCCGCGCGTCGGATCGTTGATCCACTCACTCCACGACCCCGCATACAACGCCCCCAACGGATAACCCGCCAGGCACAGCGCGAACAGGTTGTGGCAGGCCGTCACGCCGGAACCGCAGTACGCCACCAGATCATCCGGTGAACGCCCCGCCAGCTTCTGAGCGAAACGCTGCTTGAGCTGATCGGCCGGCAGGAAGCGCCCGTCGGCGCCCAGATTGTCGGTGAACGCCGCGCATTGCGCGCCGGGAATATGCCCGGCCACCGGGTCGATCGGCTCGACTTCACCCTTGAAACGCGGCAAGGCACGGGCGTCGATCAGGGTCAGTTCCGGTCGACTCAGACGTTTCTGCAATTGCTCGGCACTGAGCAACAGCGAGTTGTCCGGGGTTCCGCTGAAGCTGCCGCGCTCGATCGTGGGCGCATCGAGACTCAACGGCAGACCCGCCGCGTGCCAAGCCTTGAGCCCGCCATCGAGGATGAACACACCCTCGCGCTTGCCCAGCCACGCCAGCACCCACCAGGCCCGCGCCGCGTAGGCACCGGGGCCGTCGTCGTACAAAACCACTTCACTGTCGTTGTCGATGCCCCAGGCCTGCAGGCGTTCGATCAGCTCGGCCGGCTCCGGCAACGGGTGGCGGCCGGTCACGCCCTTGACCACCTTCCCGCTCAGATCCCGCTCCAGATCGGCAAAGCTCGCCCCGTCGATATGGCCTTCGGAATAGCTGCGCTGACCGTAGTCCGGGTCTTCGAGGGCAAAACGACAATCAAGAATCACCAGCCCCGGCTGGTCCTTTTTCAGGTCCAACGCTTGCGGGCTGATCAACTGCGCAATGGGCATAACGGGCTCCTGTGAATAAACCGGGTCTGGATGCTACTTCACTTTTTAACGCGAGACTTCTTCCAGCGCCTGCGCCAGCGGCACGTAAAACTCTTCGAACAGCGCGTTGACCTCATCGCGTGCCTGATCCGTCACGAACCCGGCTTCCAGCACCAGCACCTGGTACACGCCGCGTTTGATCGCCTGCTCGCTGAGATGGCTGGAGTTTTCCCGTGTGGTGCACAAAAAGCGCACCCAGGAGGTGAGGATGATCCAGGCATTGAGGGTCAGGGACTCGATCTGCACCTTGTCCATCGTCAGGATGCCGGCGGCGACGAAGCCCTTGTAGATGGCCCCGCCCTGAATCAGGCAGCGCTGGGAGAAGCGCCGATAACGCGCGGCCAGTTCGCTGTCGCTGTCGAGCAAGTGCTCGAGGTCGCGGTGCAGGAAGCGGTAGCGCCACATCGCCGAGAGCAATTCCTTGAGGTAGAAGCGCTTGTCCTCGACCGTGGCCGCGCGCCCCTGGGGCGGACGCAGGAAGCTGTCCACCAGCGTTTCGTACTCGCTGAACAGCACGGCGATGATCGCCTGCTTGTTGGGGAAGTGGTAGTACAGGTTGCCCGGAGAAATCTCCATATGGGCAGCAATGTGGTTGGTACTGATGCTGCGCTCGCCCTGTTGATTGAACAGCTCCAGGCTGTTCTGCACGATGCGCTCGCTGGTTTTTATTCGTGGGGCCATGGCTTGAGCTTAAATTCAGAGTGCGTTGACGGGCATCTTACGACCTATCCGGAAATGGATAAAACAAAGCTGCGCCAGTATGTCATTTGACTTTGTAGAGCATAGACTCTAAAAAGTGCTTCATTACAATAAATACGGAGCCGACCATGACTGCTGAAATTTCCTACTTGCAAGATCTGCAGCAACCGCTGGCGGAGCTCCAGGCACAGTTCGATGCGCAGCGCGCCGCCTATGCCGTCAACCCGATGCCGCCCGCAGCCCAGCGCCTGCAATGGCTGAAAGCACTGCGCGATCTGCTCGACAGCGAACGCCAGGCCTTGATCGATGCGATCAGCCAGGATTTCAGCAATCGCAGCGCCGATGAAACCCTGCTCGCCGAATTGATGCCAAGCCTGCACAACATTCACTACGCCAGCCGCCACCTCAAGCGCTGGATGCGTCCGTCAAGGCGCAAGGTCGGCGTGGCCTTCCAGCCGGCTTCGGCCAAGGTGGTTTACCAGCCGCTGGGCGTAGTCGGGGTGATCGTGCCCTGGAACTACCCGTTGTACCTCGCCATCGGCCCGCTGGTGGGCGCGCTGTCGGCGGGCAACCGGGTGATGCTCAAGCTCAGCGAATCGACTCCCGCCACGGGCCTTCTGATGAAGCAGCTGCTGGCGCGCATCTTCCCCGAAGACCTGGTGTGCGTGGTGCTGGGCGAGGCCGATATCGGCGTCGCGTTCTCCAGGCTGCGTTTCGATCACCTGCTGTTCACCGGCGCCACCAGCATCGGCAAGCACGTGATGCGCGCGGCGGCGGAGAACCTGACCCCCGTCACCCTGGAACTGGGTGGCAAGTCCCCGGCCATCGTCTCCCGTGACGTGCCGTTCAAGGACGCCGCCGAGCGCATCGCTTTCGGCAAGACCCTCAATGCGGGCCAGACCTGCGTCGCCCCGGACTACGTGCTGGTGCCGGACGAGCGCATCGGTGAGTTCGTCGAAGCGTATCGCCAGGCGGTTCGCGGCTTTTATCCGACACTGGCGAACAACCCGGACTACACCGCCATCATCAATGACCGACAACTGACGCGGCTCAACGGCTACCTGAGCGATGCGACCAGCAAGGGCGCGCTGCTGATTCCGCTGTTCGATCAGGGTCAGGGACGCCGCATGGGGCATAGTCTGCTGCTCAATGTCACCGACGAGATGACGGTGATGCAGGACGAAATCTTCGGCCCGCTGCTGCCGATCGTGCCGTACAGCGACCTCGATCAGGCCTTTTCCTACATCAACCAGCGCCCTCGCCCACTGGCGCTGTATTACTTCGGCTACGACAAGCGCGAACAGCAGCGCGTGCTGCACGAGACCCATTCCGGTGGCGTGTGCCTGAACGACACCCTGCTGCACGTTGCCCAGGACGATATGCCTTTCGGCGGCATCGGCGCTTCGGGCATGGGCCACTACCACGGTCACGAAGGTTTCCTGACCTTCAGCAAGGCCAAGGGCGTGCTGATTAAACAGCGCTTCAACGCGGCGAAACTGATTTATCCGCCCTACGGCAAATCCATTCAGAAACTGATCCAGAAGCTGTTCATTCGCTAACGCTCGACGCCAACGGATAACAACAATGATGGACCAAAGCCTGTCCGATACTCCCGCACTGTCACGGCGCGGCCTGCTCAAGTTCAGCCTGGGCGCCAGCGCCATTCTTGCCACCGCCGGGTTGGGCGCGAGTCTGAGCGGTTGTTCATCGAGCATTCCGGAAAGCGGTTTCGCGGCGCTGCGCGGCGGTGACCTGCTGTTCCTGCGCGCGCTGATCCCGGTGATGCTCGACGGTGCCGTGAGCGCCGAACACATGCCCGCCGCCGTCGATGGCACCTTGAAAAGCCTGGACTACAACCTCGATCACCTGTCGCCGGAAATGCTCAAGCTGACTCGGCAACTGTTCGATGTGCTGGGGATGGCCGTGACCCGCGGACCGCTGACGGGTATCTGGGGCAGTTGGGAAAATGCCAGCGCCGACGCTATCCGACACTTCCTCAATCGCTGGGAAAACAGCTCACTGAGTTTGTTGCGCATGGGGCATAGCTCGTTGGTGCAATTGGTGATGATGGCCTGGTATGGGCGCAGGGAGTCGTGGGTGCATTGCGGGTATCCCGGGCCTCCTACTGTTTAAGACCGAGTCGCTCTGTTCGCGGGCAAGCCTCGCTCCTACAGGGGTTTGTGTATTCCTTGTAGGAGCGAGGCTTGCCCGCGAAGACGTCAGCCGCCCCAACCACATATTCAAAGAATAAGAAGAGATCCCGAAGATGCCCGTACCCGACCCGTTCCGCGAAGGCATGGCCCGTGGCTGGAAAACCCATGACGGCTCACAACTCACAGAGGACCTGACCCTCGAAGCGGATGTGGCGATCATCGGCAGCGGCGCCGGCGGCGGGACCACGGCGGAAATCCTCAGTGCGGGCGGCTACAAAGTGCTGCTGATCGAAGAAGGCCCGCTCAAGACCAGCAGCGATTTCAAGCTGCTCGAAGACCAGGCCTACGCCAGTCTCTATCAAGAAGGCATCGGCCGCATGAGCAAGGACGGCGCGATCACCATCCTCCAGGGCCGGGCCGTTGGCGGCACTACGCTGATCAACTGGACTTCCAGCTTCCGCACCCCGCAGCAGACCCTGGAACACTGGGCCAAGGAACACGACGTCAAAGGCCACAGCCCCACGGACATGGCGCCGTGGTTTGAAAAAATGGAGCAACGCCTGGGGGTCGCTCCCTGGATGGTCCCGCCCAACGCCAACAACGACGTGATCCGCAAGGGCTGCGAACAGCTCGGCTACAGCTGGCACGTCATCCCGCGCAATGTGCGTGGCTGCTGGAATCTGGGCTACTGCGGCATGGGCTGCCCGACCAACGCCAAGCAATCAATGATGGTCACGACCATTCCGGCCACGCTGGAAAAAGGCGGCGAGTTGCTCTACCTGGCCCGTGCCGAGAAACTGCTGATCAGCGGCGACAAGGTCACCGGGCTGCAATGCGTGGCCATGGATGCACGTTGCGTCGAGCCTACTGGTCGCAAAGTTACGGTCAAGGCACGGCACTATGTGCTGGCCGGCGGCGGGATCAACAGCCCGGCGCTGTTGTTGCGCTCCGACGCGCCAGACCCGCACAAACGGCTGGGAAAGCGAACTTTTCTGCATGTGGTTAACATGTCCGCCGGACAGTTCGACGAGGTGATCAACCCGTTCTACGGCGCGCCGCAGTCCATCTACTCCGATTACTTCCAGTGGAAGGACGGCACCACCGGCCCGATCGGCTACAAACTCGAGGTTCCACCGCTGCACCCGGCGCTGGCCGCGACGCTGCTCGGCGGTTTCGGTCAGGAAAACGCGCAGCACATGGCCAACCTGCCGCACACCCACGCCATGCTCGCGTTGCTGCGCGACGGCTTCCATCCGGACAGCCCCGGCGGTAGCGTCGAGCTGCGCGGCGATGGCTCGCCGGTCCTCGATTACCAGGTTTCACCCTATGTCTGGGACGGTTTGCGCCGGGCTTTCCACAGCATGGCCGAGATCCAGTTCGCCGGTGGCGCCAGGGCGGTGATGCCGATGCACGCCGATGCCGGTTACGTGAAAACCCTGGGCGAAGCGCGCAAAGTGATCGACGGCCTCAGCCTTGAGCTGTACCGCACGAAGCTGGGCAGCGCCCATGTGATGGGTGGCTGCGCCATGGGTGAGGACCCGAAGAACGCCGTGGCAGACAGCCTCGGCCGGCATCATCAGCTGGGCAACCTGTCGATTCACGACGGCTCGCTGTTCCCCACCAGCATTGGCGCAAACCCGCAATTGTCGGTCTACGGACTGACGGCGCAACTGGCGACTTCCCTGGCCGAACGTTTAAAAAACCCGTGAAAACGACGAACATTCCCATCGTCTATAGTGCTTTCTTACCCAACAGTCGACTTTCCCGACCGGTAAGGCTGCGATACCATCCGACTCCCCAACGCACTCCCGCCAGGACGCCGCGATGAACCGAGTGTTGTACCCAGGTACCTTCGACCCTATTACCAAGGGCCATGGCGATCTGGTCGAACGCGCCTCGCGCCTGTTCGATCACGTGATCATTGCCGTCGCCGCCAGCCCCAAGAAAAACCCGTTGTTCCCATTGGAACAGCGCGTTGAACTGGCCCGCGAGGTCACCAAACATCTGCCGAACGTTGAAGTCGTCGGCTTCTCGACCCTGCTGGCGCATTTCGCCAAGGAGCAGAACGCCAACGTGTTCCTGCGTGGTCTGCGCGCGGTGTCGGACTTCGAATACGAATTCCAGCTGGCCAACATGAACCGGCAACTGGCCCCGGACGTGGAAAGCCTGTTCCTCACGCCGTCCGAGCGTTATTCGTTCATTTCCTCGACGCTGGTCCGCGAAATCGCAGCCTTGGGCGGCGATATCACCAAGTTCGTCCACCCTGCGGTGGCGGACGCGCTGAAAGAACGCTTCAAGAAGTAATCCCGCAAATGCAGGGGCTGCCGGCTCGTAAAGCGCGGCAGCCGCTCGTCTGTCGCCGGCAAGCTGGCTCCCGCAGCGCCAATGCGGCACAATTGCGCGCATTGATTTATTGCGCCCGGGCCTGCCGCCCTGGCTGGAGTTAGCATGTCCCTGATCATCACCGACGATTGCATCAACTGCGACGTCTGCGAACCCGAATGCCCGAACGCCGCCATTTCCCAAGGCGAAGAGATCTACGTGATCGACCCGAACCTGTGCACACAGTGCGTCGGCCACTACGACGAACCGCAGTGCCAGCAGGTCTGCCCGGTGGATTGCATCCCGCTGGACGAGGCTCATCCGGAGACTGAAGAGCAGTTGATGGAGAAGTACCGGAAGATTACCGGGAAGGCTTGATACATCTGGCGTCTGAAAAGGCGCCTTCGCGGGCAAGCCTCGCTCCTACGGGTTCGGTGTAACCTTTGTA
>NZ_JBSVXG010000134.1:0-16313 GCF_054070595.1 Pseudomonas sp. SDO55104_S430
CACAGGGTTTTGTGGTGTACACAATTTCCGGAACACCATGGAAACCTGTGGGAGCGGGCTTGCCCGCGAAGAGGCCCGAACAGGCGCCGCATATTCAGGATCAGAAAACAAAAAGCCCCGCCATTCACATGGCAGGGCTTTTGTCTTTCAGCGACCGGTCACTCAGACCATCGGGTCGCCAACGTGCAGGATCTTCATGCCGTTGGTGCCGCCGATGGTGTGGTAGCTGTCGCCTTTGGTCAGGATGACCCAGTCGCCTTGCTCCACGACGCCACGCTTGACCAGTTCATCGATCGCCGCCTGGCTGACTTCGTTTGGCGCCAGCGAAGCAGGGTCGAATGGAATGGTGTACACACCACGGAACATCGACGCGCGAGCCTGGGCTTCGCGGTGCGGAGTGAACGCGTAGATCGGCACCGAGGAACGGATACGCGACATGATCAGCGGGGTGTAGCCGCTTTCGGTCAACGCGATGATCGCCTTCACACCCGGGAAGTGGTTGGCGGTGTACATGGTCGCCAGCGCGATGCTCTCGTCGCAACGCGAGAACTCTTTGCCGATGCGATGGCTGGAGGTCTTGCTGGTCGGGTGCTTTTCAGCGCCGACGCAGATGCGCGCCATGGCCTGCACGGCTTCCAGCGGATACTGGCCGGCGGCACTTTCAGCCGAAAGCATCACGGCGTCGGTGTAGTCGAGCACGGCGTTGGCCACGTCGGACACTTCGGCACGGGTCGGCATCGGATTCTGGATCATCGACTCCATCATCTGGGTCGCCACGATCACCGCCTTGTTGTGGCGACGTGCGTGCAGAATGATTTTCTTCTGGATGCCCACCAGTTCGGCGTCGCCGATTTCCACACCGAGGTCACCACGGGCAACCATCACCGCGTCGGACGCCTTGATCAGGCCATCGAGGGTTTCGTCGTCGGCAACGGCTTCGGCGCGTTCGATCTTCGCCACCAGCCAAGCGGTGCCGCCGGCTTCGTCGCGCAGTTGGCGGGCGTATTCCATGTCAGCTGCGTCACGGGGGAAGGATACGGCGAGGTAGTCGACTTCCATTTCCGCGGCGAGCTTGATGTCGGCCTTGTCCTTTTCGGTCAGGGCCGGAGCGGTCAGGCCGCCACCGCGACGGTTGATACCCTTGTGGTCCGACAGCGGGCCGCCGATGGTCACCAGGCAGTTCAGTTCGGTGGCGGTGGCGGTTTCGACGCGCATTACCACGCGACCATCGTCGAGCAGCAGCTCGTCGCCCACGCCGCAGTCCTTGACCAGATCCGGGTAGTCGATACCGACCACCTGCTGGTTGCCTTCGGTCAGCGGATGGCTGGTGGAGAAGGTGAACTTGTCACCGATCTTCAGCTCGATGCGCTTGTTGGCGAATTTGGCGATACGGATTTTCGGGCCTTGCAGGTCACCCAGCAGGGCAACGAAGCGGCCGTGCTTGGCGGCCAGGTCACGCACCAGCTTTGCGCGAGCCTTGTGCTCGTCGGGGGTGCCGTGGGAGAAGTTCAGGCGGGCGACGTCCAGGCCAGCCAGAATCAGCTGTTCGAGAACTTCCGGCGAGTTACTGGCCGGGCCAAGGGTAGCGACGATTTTGGTACGACGGACGGACATGCAAAGACTCCTGAGTTCAAGCGCTGAGTGAGGCTACTATGGTCGGACGCTGTAGTCATTGTTCGTTTGCACTACTTAATTCTTTCTTTATTGAACACCTCAACTTTGTGCCGGGCCGCTGAAGATTTCCGTCCACGGGTCGATACAGCGTTCAAGACAGGAGATTTCCCATGCGATTCGTACTCATTGCCGCCCTTGCGTTATTCAGTGTCACGGGTTGCACCCGTTTTGCCATGAACCATCATTTGAACAATGCCTACAGCGCTTATGACCGCGGCAATTGCGAGCAGGTGATGCTCGAGCTGTCCAAGGTCGAGCGCGACAGCCGGGCCCGGCCTTACGTGTGGCCGGAAGTATCGATGATGCGCGGTCAGTGCCTGGAACGGCAGAAAATGTTCATCGATGCCGCCCAGACCTATCAATTCATCATCGCCTCCTACCCGCAGAGCGAATACGCCTACCGCGCCCGTGCCCGTCTGGAAACGCTGGCGAGCCTGGGCCATTACCCGATGCGCAGTTCGGCAACCGTGCGTCCGACACAGTTCTGATGCTGGTTGTCATTCAATAGCTGGCCGACCGGTGGTGGTGAGGCTATAGTCCAATAGATCGGTTTAGAGCCTGGTTTCTAAACTGTGGCAACACCTGTGATCGGTAGAAGTAAGCGGCAGCGGTTGACGGACTGTCGCGCCAGGATCGGGGAGAGCGGGCCGCATCTGCCGGGATAACAGTTGGCAGGCCTGTTCCGAAGCATTAGTGCGGTCCTGCTTAAGGACCTTGCGTAGCGAATTCAGCATGTTCACTGACCGCCGGATCGAGCGGCATCAACTGCCGTATTTTCTGAAAGTGTTCAACAGTGTCACTGACAAACCCATTGGTTATCTGGGCAATGTTTCCGAACACGGGCTGATGCTCATCAGCCAACTGCCAATGATGATCGGCGCGGACTTCGGTCTGCGCCTGAAAATCCCCGTCGGCGATGGGTGCCAGCAGATCATCGATCTGCGGGCGTGTTGCCTGTGGTGCCACGAAGATCAAACGCCCCAATACTACGACGCCGGGTTCAGCCTGCAACGAGCCCCGCCGGAATACGGGCAACTGGTGGAGGCGTTGAAGCAGTACTTCAGTTTCCAGACGTTGTCGGCTTCGGCCTGATCAAAGCCTTTAAAGCTTCGCGAGCAAGCCCGCTCCCACAGTGGACCGTGTTCCGACAATCAGAACGCGGTCAAATGTGGGAGCGGGCTTGCTCGCGAAGGCGTCTTCACAGGCACTGAAAATCTCAAGCCAGATCAAACACTGCCACTGCGCTTCCAGCTCAAATACTGCGTCACCATCCGCGTGCCCAATTCCCCGGGCCGCGCATCCAGCACCGGTACACCGTGGGCGCTCAAGCGCTCGTGCAGTTCGCCCCGGGCATTGAGGTAATCCACCGTGCCGCAATAGGCCAGCGCCTCGGGCAATGTCTGCACCGGCGTTTGCCGCAGGTTGTCGAGCACCTCTTCGCGCAGACTGGCGACCAGGACCCGGTGCTGGCGGCTCAGGCGCTTGACGGCCGTAAGCAGTTCTTCATCGTCCTCGTCCCGCAGGTTGGTCACCAGCACCACCAGCGCCCGGCGCTTCTGGCGGGCGAGCAGTTCGGTGATGGCCGCTTGATAATCGGCGCTGCGCTGGCTGCTGTTGAGGTCATAGACCGTATTGAGCAGCACATTGAGTTGCCCGCTGCCTTTGACCGGGGCGAGGAAACGCGATTGTTCGCTGGCGAAGGTACACAGACCCACCGCGTCTCCCTGGCGCAGCGCGACGTAGCTGAGCAGCAGGCAAGCGTTGAGCGCATGATCGAAATGCGCCAGCTCGCCGTCCTGGCTGCGCATGCGACGCCCGCAATCGAGCATGAACATGATCTGCTGGTCGCGCTCGTCCTGGTATTCCCGGGCGATGGGCGTGCGCTGGCGGGCGGTGGCTTTCCAGTCGATTTGCCGCAGGCTGTCGCCCTCGCGGAATTCGCGCAACTGGTGAAACTCCAGCCCCTGGCCACGACGTTGATGCTGACGAACGCCGAGCTGGCTCAGCCAGTTATCCACAGCCAAGAGTTGGCCGCCATAAAGGTGGGCGAAGTCGGGATAGACCCGCGTCTGGTCAGCCACTTCGAGCAGGCGCTTGTCGGACCACAGTCCCAGCGGCCCTAGCAGATTTACTTCACAGTGTTCGAAGCTGAAGTGACCGCGCTTGAGCGGCCGCAGGCGATAGTCGATCAGGCTCCGTTGACCGGGCTGCAATTGCACGGTCAGAGGCAGGTGCTCGAAGCTCAGTCCATCGGGAACGTGGTCGAAGAGTTGCAGGTCCATCGGTTGTGCAAAATCGTGGTCGAGCTCCAGCCGCACCTCGCTCCAGCGCCCCAGGGCCAGACTGCCCGGCATGTGTCGCAGCAGGCGCGGCGAGGGTAGACGCTTGAGGCGCACCACATCGAGCAGCGCCAGGGCCAGGAGTGCCAGAAGCAGGCCCCAGTTGATCCGCGACAGGTGCGCGGGCAGCGCGATCCCCAGTGCCTGCAAGCTGCCCAGTACGATGCCGATGGCCAGCAGCAACGCGAGCCAGAGCAACAGCAGGCGAGTGGGTTTCACAACCGCGGCGCCGGTACTTGATCGAGCAACTGGCGCAGTACGTGATCCACGTCCAGCCCTTCGATATCCAGTTCCGGCGCGATCCGCACGCGATGGCGCAGCACCGCCAGCGCGCAGCTTTTGATGTCATCGGGAGTCACGAACTCACCACCGCGGATCAAGGCCCTCGCTCTGGCGCAACGCACCAGCGCGATCGAGGCCCGTGGTCCGGCGCCGAGGGTCAGTCCCGGCCAGGCGCGTGTGGTGCGGGCCAGGCGTACGGCGTAATCGAGCACCTGATCGTCCAGTGGCAGGTCGCTGGCGATACGTTGCAGGGCCAGCACGTCCTTGGCCTGCAGCACGGTGCGCAGCGGCTGCACGTCGAGCATGTCGGCGCGGGTCGAGCGACTGACCTGGCGCACCATGTCCAGTTCCTGGTCGGCGTCGGGGTAATCCATGCGCACCTTGAGCATGAAGCGATCCAGCTCGGCTTCCGGCAGCGGGTAGGTGCCTTCCTGTTCGATCGGGTTTTGCGTGGCCAGCACCATGAACGGTTGCGCGATGGGCAGGGCGCGGCCTTCGAGGGTGACCTGTCGTTCCTGCATGGCTTCGAGCAGCGCGGCCTGGGTTTTCGCCGGGGCGCGGTTGATCTCGTCAGCCAGCAGCAGGTTGGTGAACAGCGGACCTTTGCGCAGTTTGAATTGCTCGGTCTGCAGGTCGTACACCGCGTGCCCGGTGACGTCGCTGGGCATCAGGTCCGGGGTGAACTGGATGCGCGCGAACTCGCCACCGAAGCAACGGGCCAGTGCGCGCACCAGCAGGGTCTTGCCCAATCCGGGCACGCCTTCGAGCAACACGTGGCCACCGGCGATCAATGCACTGAGCACGTCGTCGATGACGCTGTGCTGGCCGATCACGACCTTTTGCAGTTCGCCGCGTATCGTCTGGGCCAGCTGGCTGGCGCGTTGGCGTTGCTGCATGGCATGACCGGCGCTGTCCGGCTCTTTCGGATCAATCGTCACAAAGCGTTCCTCAAGGTTTGCAGATGGGCGACCTGGCGACTGAATTCGGCGCTGGATAGCCGCTGCTTCGGTCGCGGGCTCATGGCCTGGCTGATGGCGCGAGTGGGTTGTCGGGTCAGGCGGGACAGCACCAGCCATTGTTCGGCGACGGCCAGTTGGTCGTAACCGGGATGGCGGTGGCGTACCCGGCGCAGGATGTCCTGTTGCAAGGCGTGCAGCAGGCTGTGTTGACCGTTGCGGCGCAACATGAAGTCGGCACTGGCGCGCACATGCTCCAGCAGTTGCCGGCGGGCTTTCGCGGCTGGCGCCTGCACCGGGCCGTGGCGCACAGCCACATGCCACAGGCCCAATGCGATCAGGGCAATCAGGGCCACCAACGCCTGGGGGAAGTAACGCAGCAACAAGGTCCACAGGCTGTCGTGATCGGTGTCGTACATCAGGGTCACATGGGTGTCAGCCGTCAGGTACCAGAGCAGCCAGGCATTGTCGTACTCACCGATCGCCGGGGTTTTCCACAGGTCGGCGTCCGTCACCACGATGATCGAACCCAGCCCGTGGTTCAGTTGCATCATGTGCGTGGCCTTGGCGCTGTTGGCCCAGGCCTGGGCGAGGTTGTTCGGGTCTTCGAGGTGGAAGGCGGTATCGAAGCCGGCATAGGCCGGAGCGTCTTCGTTTTCCAGATACAGCCTGGTCAGTTTCGGATAGGGGTCGTCACCGCTTTCTTTATCGGGTGGCGGGTCCTTGAGGTCCTTGCTCAGGGATTGATGCAGCTGCACCCGGTCGAGCAGCAGGTCGTTGCTTTGTCCGGCCTTTTCGTCCCACAGAGACTGGGCGACGAATAGAAGGCGCCCGCCGGCCCGGGTCCAGTTCATGACCTGATCGATCTGCCGGGGCGTCATGTTGTAGCGGTCGCCGAACAGCAGCAGGCTGTTCTGGCGAGGTTCCAGGCTTGGCAGGATGTCGAGGCTGTTGGCATGGCTGACGGTCAGGCCCTGCTTGCGCAGGAAGTGTTCGGCAGCGAGGTACGGATTGGCCTGGGCTTCGGGTGAGGGGCCGTGATCGATTTGATCCGTGTAGGGCACGGCCTTCATATATAGATAGATGCCAAGCGCAACCAGCAGCACGGCGAGCAGAATGCCGAGCGCCAACGCCCAGGCGCGCCGGCTCAACGATTTGCCCCCGAACCGAACAAGGCGCGCCAGCCGTCACACAATTGCTGCTGCGAATCCGCCGGCGGCAAGCGGTGCCCGTAGGCCATGTTTTGCCAATGCATCGTCAGGTTCCGGCTGAAGGCCAGCAGGGTCGGTTGCTGCAGTTGTTCGATGCGTTCAAGTACCTGGCCTTCGGTGTCGGCGGCCTTGAGTACGATGTTGAAGTCATGCAGCAAGTGACTGAGCAAAGCGCGATAGAGCAGACCGAGCGCCTCGCGAGGCTGGGTTTGCCAGAGGCTTTCGGCGCTGGCCGCGATGTCGGCGGGCAGGGTTTCGCGGTCCAGATCAAGGCCGAACGCCTGTTTCGGCAGAGCTGAGGGGGCTTTCTTGCGGGGAAGGGGGCGACGGCTGACAAATGTCTGCAGCCAGTCGCGGTAATGCCAGATCAACAGGCCGATGGCGGTGATCACCGCCCCCCACAACAAGGTTTCAATCAGCGACGCCACGGTGCCGAAGCGCTGGCTGCCGAACAGATTGAACAGCGCCTTGAGCCATGCGGGCGGCTGGTCATTGTCCGGGGACTCGACGCTGGTCTTGTCCTCACCGAAACGGTAACGGGTCACGGTTTCCGGGTTCTTGAATGGCGGCTTTTCGAGGATCGTCTGGATGCTGTCGCGGGAGGCCTGGCTGGTCAGCGATTGCTCCAGCAGACGCGGGTTGTCGGGTGAGGGCGTCGGTTCTGCCGCCCAGGCTTCCTGTCCGACAGGCATCAGCCCGATCATCGCCAGCAACAGAACTGCGGCGGTGCTGCTCAAGCGCTGGCGCAGGCGGCGGAACACCAGTTCGATGTCCCAGGCTTCCAGCACCGTGCGCCGGTTCAGATACAAGCTGAAACCGCAGGCCACATAAATCGGTTCCCACACCACGAGTACCAGAACATAAAAGGCATTGGTCAGGTGCTCCAGCCAGCGCCAGTCTTGCGTCGCCGCGGTGATCAACGTCTGCCAGCTCCAGTCCACGGCCACCTGTTGCGGTAGCAGCAGGTAGAACAGCACCGTCAGACCGATCCACAGCGCGGTCTCCAGGTGCATACCAATCACTGTCAGCCAGCGCGCCGCGTTGGCGTCGCGCTGCAACAACACCTGTAAACGTTGCTGTCGCGCTTCGCCGCCCAGGCCTTCGAGCTGTACCACCGGCAGCAGGAAGCTGCGGCTCAGGCTCAGCCGGCGCCAGGTCAGGCTGGCCAGCAGCTGCGGCTTGAGCAGCCGTGGCCATTGGCGCAGGGCCTCTTTCAACGTGGGTGTTTCACCGAACATGGCCTTGGACAGGATGTACAGCGGCAGGCGTTCGAACGCCGGTTTCAACCACCAGAAGATGAACACCGCAAGAGACGGCGAGTCCCAGAACAGCCAGGTCAACAGGGCAAAGACCGGCACCGTCAGCATGGCCCAACTGGTCATCAGCAGACGGCGATGGCGCTGGCTCAGCAGCACCCCCAGGTCCATGGCTTCCCAGGTCGGACGCGGGCGGATCACCACGGTGGCGTCACTCAGGCGCATGGCGGACCCGTCCGGCAAACAGCAGATACGCCAACACCAGCAGCCAGAGCGCAGCGCCGACCAGGTATTTGGTCAGCGGCGCCGGCGTGGTCATCGACGACCAGTAGGCTTCGATAAAGGCTGCAATCAGCAGAAACAGCATCACCCCGCAGATCAGCAACACGCTTTTGCGTGCCGCCAGACGCAAGGCCTCGGCACGGGGCAGGCGCCCTGGAGCGATCAGGGCCCAGCCCAATTGCAGGCCGGCCGCTCCGGCCAGGGCGATGGCGGTCAGTTCGAACGCGCCATGGCCGATCACGAACGACCAGAAGGTCTGCCCGAAGCCGATCTGCGTCAGGTGCCCGGCCACCGCGCCGATGATCATTGCGTTGAATAACAGGAAAAACACGCTGCCCAGGCCAAACAGCAAACCGCTGGCGAAGGTCTGAAAGGCGATCCCGATGTTATGCATGATGTAGTAGCCGAACATCACCCAGTCTTCACTGGCGGCGCGGTCCGCCGAGCGTCCAAGATGACCGGCCTGCGGGTCGTACATGCTTTGCATGTCGGCGACCTGCTCGGCCGGAAGCAGGTTGTAGATCAGCTCCGGAAAGAGGAACACCAGCAGGGCAAAGCCGATCAGGCTGCCGAAAAACATCAGGCTGGCGGCCAGCACGAAACGCCACTGTTCGCGCACCAGTCGCGGGAAGTCGGCAAGAATGAAGGCCAGCACATTGGCGCCCAGTCGGCTGCGATGGCGGTACAGCTGCTGATGCCCGCGCAGCACCTGTTGTTGCAGGGAATCGATCAGAAAACTGCTGTAGCCGCGCTCACTGGCCAGGGCCAGGTGTTGGCAGATGCGCCGGTAGTCGCCTGGAAAGTTGTCCGTCCCGCTGGCGTTGCGGTCGCGTTCCAGCCTTTCCAGCAGCAGGGAGAACTGTTCCCATTCGGCCATGTGCCGATGTTCGAAAAGACTTTGCTTCATGTCGGGCCCAACAGGCCGTGGGCGATGCCGTTCAGTTCTGCAGCTGCTTGTGATGCGGGAACCTTCAGCGGCTGGGCGAGGATGGCGGCCAGTTCGTTGACCCTGGCATCGGAGAGTTCGGACTGGCGTTCGGCGAATCCGAGGATGGCGCGCTGCTCGGTCAATGTCAGGGCAAAGGCCGGATGGCGCGGTGGGGCCGGCGGCAGTTGTGGGCGGGTGAGGGGCTGTTCGCGGTAGATCACCAGCGTACCGGCGGCAATGTCGCCGAGGCGCTTGAAGCCAGCGGTTTGCAGGCAACTGATGGCGCCGAGAAAGTAGACGAACGGCAGCAGATCGACAAACCGCAACAGGTTACGCAACAGCGACGCGGACCAGCCGATGGGCGTGCCGTCATCCTGCACCACTCGCAGGCCCATCCATTGCTTGCCCGGTGAGCGGCCCTGGTTGAGGACTTCGAACAAGACCATGTACCACCAGCTGACGGCGAAGATCAGCAGCGAGCCCAGGCCCATGCCCAGTTTGCCGAGCATCGAAAGCGCGATGAACAGCACGCCGAGAACCACGCCGCGAAGGGCCAGGTCGATGGCGAACGCCAGCGCACGAACCATCAGCCCGGCCGGGCGCAATGGCAGATCGATGCCTTCCGGCGTTTCGACCTGATACCGCGTATCCAGTGGCGGGGACAGCGTCGCTTTCCTTTGCAGTGCTGCAGTCTCGAGCATGGGCAACCTGATGATGTGGCCTGATCGGGATGGTCTCGTCTTTTCGATGCTAGCAGCCTTGCCCGTGAAAACGACATAACAAAGTGTTGCCGATGGCTGCGCAGTCACCTTTGAATACAAGATCGCTGGCCGCGGCAGGACCTGAACGCCTAGACTTTGCCGATCTCCCGTTCAGGAAACGCCTGTGACTTCCATCTTCTGGTACGACTACGAAACGACGGGCATCAACCCCCGTTGCGATCGCCCCCTGCAAATGGCGGGGCTGCGTACTGACTTCGATCTCAATGAGATCGATGAGCCGGTCAACCTCTATTGCCAGCCAAGCGAAGATATCCTGCCGCACCCCGCGGCCTGCGCCATTACCGGGATTACGCCCGCCCGGTTGTCCGAACAGGGGCTGAGCGAAGCCGACTTCATGACCCGGGTCCACGCCCAGCTGGCGGCGCCCGGCACCTGTGGCGCGGGCTACAACACCCTGCGTTTCGACGACGAGATGACCCGCTACAGCCTGTATCGCAACTTCTTTGATCCCTACGCGCGGGAATGGCAGGGCGGCAACAGTCGCTGGGACTTGATCGATGTGGCGCGCGCCGCCTACGCCTTGCGTCCGGATGGCATCGTCTGGCCGACGGACGACGAGGGAAAGGTGACGCTCAAGCTCGAACGCCTGACTGCCTCCAACGCTATCGACCACGGCAATGCCCACGAAGCGCTGTCTGACGTTCGTGCCACCATCGCCCTCGCGCGCCTGATCCGGGAAAAGCAACCGAAGCTGTATGACTTTCTGTTCCAGTTACGCAGTAAACAGAAGGTGCTGGATCAGATCCGTCTGTTGAAGCCGATGGTGCATGTGTCCGGGCGCTTTTCCGCGGCGCGCAACTTCATCGGCGTGGTGCTGCCCCTGGCCTGGCACCCGCGCAACAAGAACGCACTGATTGTCTGCGACCTGCACCTCGATCCCGAGGGGCTGCTGAATCTGGATGCCGACACCTTGCGCCAGCGCCTGTACACCCGGCGCGAGGACTTGGCCGAAGGTGAATTGCCGGTGCCGCTCAAGCTCATTCACATCAATAAATGTCCGGTGGTGGCACCCTTGGGAGTTCTGCGCCCGGAAGATCAACAGCGTCTCGGGCTGGATATGGCGCTGTATCAGCAGCGCGCACTGCGACTGAGTGACGCGCAGAAAGTCTGGCAGGAGAAAGTTGCGAAGATTTATGCCGGCGAGGAATTTGCTCCGAGCCAGGACCCGGAACAACAGTTGTATGACGGTTTCATTGGTGATCGCGATCGCAGGCTTTGTGAACAAGTGCGAACGGTCGATCCGATTCAATTGGCGCAACAGCAATGGCCTTTCGATGATGAACGCTTGCCTGAATTATTGTTTCGATATCGCGCACGCAACTTTCCCGACACCTTGAATGTGGAAGAGCAAGAGCGCTGGCGACTATTCTGTCAGAAACGTTTGTCGGCACCGGAATGGGGCGCGCCCAATACCCTGGAAAGTTTCACGCAGGCCGCAGCCCAATGGGCTCTTACAGCGACGCCTTTTCAGCAAGAGGTGCTCGATCAATGGCAGCTCCATGTTGTTGAATTGCGCAAACGTTTGAATCTTTGAATTCGAAAATGTCGGGCGCTGAATTCGAGGCATAAAAAAACGCCAGCGTATGCTGGCGTTATTTTTTGTCACAGACTTGTCCGCAACAAGTGCTATGGCTTAGCCCAGCAGGGTAGACCAGCCTTCAACCACGTCACCGCCCCACTTGGCTTTCCACTCTTTCAGAGTCTTGTGGTTGCCGCCTTTGGTTTCAATGACTTCGCCGTTGTGCGGGTTTTTGTATTGTTTAACTTTGCGAGCGCGCTTGGTGCCGGTAGTTTTTACTGCTGCGCCGCGTGGTGCCTTGGTTTTGGATTCCGGATCCAGCAAAGCGATGATGTCACGCAGGGACTTGGAGTATTCGCCCATCAGGGTGCGCAGTTTGCCTTCGAATTCCAGCTCGGTTTGCAGTTTGTCGTCTTGGGACAGGTTCTTCAAACGGGCCTGCAGCTCTTTGATAGCTTCTTCGGTGGCGCGATATTCGTTGATCAAGGACATGATTACTACCTTATGTAGAAACAGGATGGCAGGGGGACAGTGCGGCAATAATAGTCAGGGTATTTCATCAAGTAAACATTAAACCGATGTTTATTTAATTAAGAAGCCGCGACTTCATCCCACACTGGATGAGCAGTTAAAAGTTCGAGGCGGCCAGTGGGGATATTCAAAATTGAATGTGTATATAGCCTCAACAACACTGCCGGGCCACGGCTTTGCAACGGCTGGCGGTAGTCTCGCAAGCGACCATTTGGCACCGCACAACGTGATCAATACTGCGGTTTTGCTGCGTTGTCGCTAGAATGGCCGCCTTTGCGAAGTTCTGGAGTTTCCCCCTCATGCACACATATCGGCTGGTGATTTCCTGCCCGGACCGCGTCGGCATCGTTGCTAAAGTCAGTAACTTTCTGGCGTCCCACAACGGCTGGATCACTGAAGCGAGCCATCACTCGGACAATCAGAGTGGTTGGTTCTTCATGCGTCACGAGATTCGTGCCGACTCGCTGCCGTTCGGAATTGAAGCCCTGCGTGAAGCCTTTGCGCCGATTGCCGAAGAATTCTCGATGGACTGGCGCATCACCGATACCGCGCAGAAGAAACGCGTGGTGCTGATGGCCAGCCGCGAATCCCACTGCCTGGCTGACCTGTTGCACCGCTGGCACAGCGACGAGCTGGACTGCGAAATCGCCTGCGTGATTTCCAACCACGACGACCTGCGCAGCATGGTCGAGTGGCACGGCATCCCGTACTACCACGTGCCGGTCAACCCACAGGACAAGGAGCCGGCCTTCGCCGAAGTCTCGCGCCTGGTCAAACAGCACGATGCCGAAGTGGTCGTACTGGCGCGCTACATGCAGATCCTGCCGCCCGAGCTGTGCAGCGAATACGCCCACAAGGTCATCAACATCCACCACAGCTTCCTGCCGTCCTTCGTCGGCGCCAAGCCGTACCATCAGGCGTCCATGCGCGGTGTGAAGCTGATCGGCGCGACCTGCCACTATGTGACCGAAGAGCTGGATGCCGGCCCGATCATCGAGCAGGACGTGGTGCGCGTCAGCCACAGCGACAGCATCGAAGACATGGTGCGTTTCGGTCGCGACGTCGAGAAGATGGTGCTGGCCCGCGGCCTGCGTTATCACCTGGAAGACCGCGTGCTGGTGCACGGCAACAAGACCGTGGTGTTCTGATTTCGTCAGCTCACAGTTGAAAATCGAAGGGCCTGGGCGTTCAATCGCTCAGGCCCTTCGCCGTTTCCAAGGACACGAACATGAGCGATCCACTGGACAAAGCC
This sequence comes from Pseudomonas sp. SDO55104_S430, assembly GCF_054070595.1. Lineage (NCBI taxonomy): Bacteria > Pseudomonadati > Pseudomonadota > Gammaproteobacteria > Pseudomonadales > Pseudomonadaceae > Pseudomonas > Pseudomonas sp. SDO55104_S430. Next base: position 13,013 of record NZ_JBSVXG010000134.1, read on the forward strand.
ACTTCCAAAGCGCCCGCGACATTGGGCGAGGGATGTTTGAGTCGGTATGACCCGGATGACATGAGCCCCGAGGATGGCACCGAGTTCCCCGGCGCTGCGGAGCTATGGCAGCAGCTACAGGAAGAAAACTCCTGTGGGAGCGAGCCTGCTCGCGATGGTCGAAAACGGTGACACGGGAAACCTGACGCCCCGCGGTGACCATACCTCCATCGCGAGCAAGCTTGCTCCTACAGGGCTTGTTTAACTTTCATTAACTTCTTGAGCAACGGCCGCCCCAGCATCAGCAGGAACACCGGCCCACCCACCAGCAGATAGAAGTAATAGGTTACCGCCCGCCATATCAGAATCGCCGCGGCCGCCGTGGACTTGCCCACCATGGGCGCCAACAGCGCCGCCGATGTCAGCTCCGCCGCCCCGGCGCCTCCCGGCAGCAGGCTGAACTGTCCCGCGCTCAGTGAAAGCATCTGGATCAGAAAACTCCAGGCCCACTGTAAATCCGCGCCGAGCCCGCGCAGGGCCAGATACAGCACGCTGTAACGCAAGATCCAGTGCAGGCAGGTCAAGGCGAACACCGTGATCAACGTCTGAAACGGCAGCTTGAGGGTGTCGGTAAACGCCGCCAGAAAATGCAGGAGTTTTCGCGCCCAGCGCATGCGTGTGGTGGATTGCACGTTCAGGCGCACCAGCAATCGGCCGCTCAGGCGAATCAGCAGGCGATGGTAGCGCGCCACCGCAACGCAGCAGATCAGGCCGCCGAACATCGAGACCGCACTGACGATCAGCAGCCACTCCATCCGCTGGCTGAGGTGTTGGAACAGCGCATAAATGAGGATTGCGCTCAACGCGCAGAGGAAAAACAGCAGATCGCTCAACTGGTCCATGGCGAACACTGCGCTGCCCCTGGCCGGGCGAACACCGCTGCGCGCCAGCAGTGCCATGATCGTCAGTGGCCCGCCGCTGCCGCCGGGCGTGGCGCAATAGGCGAACTCGGCAGCCATCACCACGCCGAGACTTTTGAGCGGGCTGACCTTCTCTCGCTGATCTCCCAGCAGCAGGCGCAAACGCAGGGTGTTGACCACCCAGCACAGCAGGATCATGCCGAACATCACCAGCAATCCGCTCAACGGAAAACTGCTCAGACGAGACCAGGTTTCGCTGCCACCCAACAGCCACGGAATCAGCACGGCGGCGAACAGGCCGATCAGCAACAGAATCCCGCGACTCATGCGGCGCGCTCCATGTGTTCGGATTGCCGCGCCAGCCAGCACGCCTTGGTCAGCGGCATCCGTCCCTCGTCGAGCAGGCGCTGCAAGGTGTTCAGCCAGTACGTCCGTGAAAACTCATGGCGCATGTCCACCGGATGAATGCCCAGCCTGATCACAGGTGCTTCTCGCCAGCGATGTTCGAGCCGATCGCTGACCAGCTTCGACAAACCCCGACGCCAAGCGCTGCGCGCGCTCCAGACCAGACCGGGGGCGTCGACCTGGGTGAAATCGGGAAGACGATACAGATGTTGCGCATCGCTGGTGTAGGTCAGGGGCAACTGGCGTAGCGCCTGGCGCGTGCCTTCGCTCATCAGCCAGGCAGGCGCGACAAAACCCTGCAATGGCCATTGGTAGCGCTGGAACAGGTCGATACCGGCGCGCAGTCGGGCGAGGGCTTCTGCCTGTGACAGTTGGTAGAACTCACCTTCGTGGGTGTAGACGCGGCGCATGAACCAGTCCCGTGGATTGACCGCCAACGGCTGATCATCGCAATGAAAATAGCCGTGCAACGCCAGTTCGTCACCGCGTTCGAGACGTCCGGCCAGCATGCGGCGAAACTCCGGATGGTCTTGCAGATCGTTGTGTCGGTGAAAGTCCGGCACCACCAGCCAGGTCATCGGCACGGCACCGAGTGCGTCGACGGCTTCGACGAAGGGTTGGTAGTCGACCCACGTCTGCGGTGCGACATCGTGCAGCACCAACAGCAGACTGGGCGATGGCATGGACTCAACCATTAGCCGCTCGCGGCCACTGGCTGCCGAGTACCGCGTGATAGTGGCCGAGCAGGCTGTTGACCACGAAATCCCAGGCGTAATGCTGCTCGACATGGCGTCGGGCCTGATTGCCAAGGGCTGCGCCGCCCTGGCTGAACAGCTCGCGTATGGCGTTGGCCATGGCCTGGGGATTGTTCGGGGAGCAGAGCAGGCCACATTGATCGTTGATGATTTCCTCGAACGCACCGGCGGCCACCGCAACCACCGGAATGCCGCTAGCCATGGCTTCAAGGATCACCAGACCGAAAGTTTCCTGATCACCGGCATGCACCAGGGCATCGGCGCTGGCCATCAGGCGGGCGACTTGCGCGGCGGGGCGGAAGTCATCGAAGACGGTGACGTTGTCGGGCACGCTCGTCGGCATCGACGAGCCGACCAGCAGCAAGTGGTAGCGCCGGCCCAGGTGCTTCATGCAGTCGAGCAGGACCGGCAGATTTTTTTCCTTAGAGCCGCGGCCGGCGAAAATCAGCAGGCGAGTGTCGTCGTCCAGGCCGAGTTCGGCTCGCAGACCAGGATTGCGGGCCTGGGGATGAAACATCTGCAGATCGACGCCCAGAGGTTGCACGAACACGTTGCGCACGCCGAGGCTCGTGAGCTTGTCCGCCATCACCCGGCTGGGCGCCAGGACCCGGTCGAAGTTGCCATAGAGTTTGCTGACATAGGCCTCGACATTGGGAGTGACCCAGTTGCCCATGCGATTGCTGACCAGCAGTGGCAGGTCGGAGTGGTAGAAGCCGATCACCGGCACGTCCAGTTGCCGCCGCGCATCCAGGGCCGCCCAGGCAGTGAGATAGGGGTCGCCGACTTCGATCAGGTCCGGTTGCAAATCGTGCAGGACATTGCGCCAGGGCGCGAGGCGAACGGGGAAGCGATAACCCTTGCCGAAGGGCAGGGCGGGCGCCGGAACGGTGTAGATGCCATCCTGTTCGCTGAAGTAAGCCCCAGGGATCAACAAACTGTGGCGAGTGCCCGGCCTCGTGCAGAGGCGATGGTGCTTGGCATCCAGATAAGTACGCACGCCACCGCTGGCAGGGGCGTAGAACATGGTTATGTCAGCGATATGCACGATGAACATCCCTCCGGTCAGTCGCTCTCCCTTGGTTGACCTTTATGAAGAATAGATGTTCGTTTGGGGTTGTGTGCCTGGTCGCGGGGCTGTTGTGGGAGCGAGCCTGCTCGCGATGGCGGTGTGTCAGGCAGGTATGTGGTGGTTGTGCGGTCGTCTTCGCGGGCAAGCCTCGCTCCTACAGGTTCAAGGTGATC
>NZ_JBSVXG010000135.1:0-16087 GCF_054070595.1 Pseudomonas sp. SDO55104_S430
ACAGGTTTTTCGTCGTTTACACTATTTGTGTTCACTGAAGATCCTTGTGGGAGCGGGCTTGCCCGCGATGGCGTCCGTCCAGGCGACATAATTCCCACGAATATCCCGATTTGCCCGACACCCTGTAAACTCCGCCATCTTTACCCGACGCACAGGGAGTCCCCATGTCCGGCTCGATCCTCTACATCCACGGTTTCAACAGCGCGCCCGCCTCGAAAAAGGCCACGGTGTTGAGCGAAGTGATGGAGCGCCTGGGCCTGAGCGATCATCTGCGGGTGCCAGCCTTGCATCACCACCCGCGCCAGGCCATTGGCCAGCTGGAGCAGGCGATTGCCGAGCTCGGTCGGCCGCTGCTGGTCGGCAGCTCGCTCGGCGGCTACTATGCGACTCATCTGGCCGAGCGTCATGGCTTGAAAGCCCTGTTGATCAACCCTGCTGTCAGTCCGCACCGGATGTTCGACGGATTTCTGGGAACGCAGAAAAACCTGTATACCGATGAGGCCTGGGAACTGACCCACGACCACGTGACGGCCCTGGCCGAGCTGGAAGTGCCGGCGCCGCAGGATCCCCATCGTTATCAGGTGTGGTTGCAGACCGGGGACGAAACGTTGGACTATCGCCTCGCCCAGCAGTATTACCGGGCCTGCGCCTTGCGCATCCAGGCCGGTGGCGACCATGGTTTCCAGGGTTTTGCCGAACGCCTTCCGGCAATGCTGAGTTTTGCCGGCATTGGCGCGGATCAGTATCAGGCGATCGATTTCGCGGCACTGTGACCCCTGCCACTTTTGGCACTGAATTTTTTTCACTGAACAGCTTTTCACTGAAGGACGACGAGACCCCATGGCCACTCCCAGCGCTAGCTCCTATAACGCCGACGCCATCGAAGTCCTCTCGGGCCTCGACCCGGTGCGCAAGCGCCCCGGCATGTACACCGACACCAGCCGACCGAACCACCTCGCCCAGGAAGTCATCGACAACAGCGTCGACGAAGCGCTGGCCGGGCACGCCAAATCGGTGCAGGTCATCCTGCACGCCGATCACTCGCTGGAAGTCAGTGACGACGGTCGCGGCATGCCGGTGGACATTCACCCCGAAGAAGGCGTGTCGGGCGTCGAACTGATCCTCACCAAGCTCCACGCGGGCGGCAAATTCTCCAACAAGAACTACCAGTTCTCCGGCGGTCTGCACGGGGTGGGTATTTCCGTGGTCAACGCCCTGTCGACCGAAGTGCGGGTGCGGGTCAAACGCGACGGCAACGAATACCAGATGACCTTCGCCGATGGCTTCAAGGCCACCGAGCTTGAAATCGTCGGCAGCGTCGGCAAGCGCAACACCGGGACCAGCGTGTTCTTCTCCCCGGACCCGAAATACTTCGATTCACCGAAATTCTCCATCAGCCGCCTCAAGCACGTACTCAAGGCCAAGGCCGTACTGTGCCCGGGGCTGCTGGTCAGCTTTGAAGACAAGGCCACCGGCGAGAAAGTCGAATGGCATTACGAAGACGGTCTGCGTTCGTATCTGGTGGACGCGGTCAGCGAATTCGAACGCCTGCCGAACGAACCGTTCTGCGGCAGCCTGGCCGGTAACAAGGAAGCGGTGGACTGGGCGCTGCTGTGGCTGCCGGAAGGTGGCGACGCGGTGCAGGAAAGCTACGTCAACCTGATCCCGACCGCCCAGGGCGGTACGCACGTCAACGGCCTGCGCCAGGGTCTGCTCGACGCCATGCGCGAGTTCTGCGAGTTCCGCAACCTGCTGCCGCGTGGCGTGAAGCTGGCGCCGGAAGACGTGTGGGAGCGTATCGCCTTCGTGCTGTCGATGAAGATGCAGGAACCGCAATTCTCCGGCCAGACCAAGGAGCGTCTGTCGTCCCGTGAAGCGGCAGCGTTCGTTTCCGGTGTGGTCAAGGATGCGTTCAGCCTGTGGCTCAACGCCCATCCGGAAACCGGTCTGGCGCTGGCGGAACTGGCGATCAACAACGCCGGTCGTCGCCTGAAGGCCAGCAAGAAAGTGGAGCGCAAGCGCATCACCCAAGGGCCGGCGCTGCCGGGCAAGCTCGCCGACTGCGCCGGGCAGGACCCGATGCGTTCCGAGCTGTTCCTGGTGGAAGGTGATTCCGCAGGTGGTTCCGCCAAGCAAGCGCGGGATAAAGAGTTCCAGGCGATCCTGCCGTTGCGCGGCAAGATCCTCAACACCTGGGAAGTCGATGGCAGCGAAGTACTGGCCAGCCAGGAAGTGCACAACATCGCCGTGGCGATCGGTGTCGATCCGGGTGCAGCGGACATGAGCCAACTGCGCTACGGCAAGATCTGCATCCTCGCCGACGCCGACTCCGACGGCCTGCACATCGCGACTCTTCTATGCGCCCTGTTCGTTCAGCACTTCCGAGCGCTGGTCGAAGCCGGCCATGTCTACGTCGCGATGCCGCCGCTGTACCGCATCGACCTGGGCAAGGAAATCTACTACGCCCTGGACGAAGCCGAGCGCGATGGCATCCTCGACCGTCTGGTTGCCGAGAAGAAGCGCGGCAAACCGCAGGTCACCCGATTCAAAGGTCTGGGTGAAATGAACCCGCCACAGCTGCGTGAAACCACCATGGATCCGAACACTCGACGTCTGGTGCAACTGACCTTGGGCGAAGACTTCGCTGCGACCTCGGAGATGATGGACATGCTGCTGGCGAAAAAGCGCGCCAGTGACCGCAAAAGCTGGCTTGAGTCCAAGGGCAATCTGGCCGAGGTGCTGAGCTGATGCGTCAGGGCTTTGCCCTGGCGTGTGCGTTGCTGCTGACCTCGATCACGGTCTCTGCCGAACCGGCACCCCAACTGCGTCTGTTGTCCGAGCATGCCGTCGAAGGCATGCGCGGCGGCAACCTGTCGGGCCTGGCTCAGTGCGGCAAGGAGCTGTGGGCGGTTTCCGACCGCGACGACGATCAGATCTATCGCCTGCCCACCGGCGACGGTGTCTGGCACGCTGAAACCGTGGGCATCGATGTTCCGCCGGTACCCGATAGCGGTTTGCCCTGGGGGCTGCGCGCTCGCGCCTGGGTCGCATCCTTCGTGCGCGGCGGCGATCTGGATTTCGAAGGCATTACCTGCGACAGCGCCGGCAATCGTTACGTCGTCAGCGAGGCCCACGCCGCCGTGCTGCAGATTCCCCCAACGGGGCCGAGTTCCTGGCTGAAGATTTCGCCGCTGATGGTTCGTGAAGCGCGGGCCAGGGGCCTTTTGTTGAACTTCAATGCAGTGTTTGAAGGTCTGGCAATCAATCCTGAGGGTGACCAGCTGTGGTTGGCCGCCGAGCGCGAGAGCCGCGGATTGTTGCTGATCAAGCGCAAGCAGACGGTCTGGGATTGCGATGGTGGCTGCGTACTGCTGAGCGAAGCCGGAAAGGAGATGCAGCCTTCGCAGTTTCCGGGCGCCAAGCCGATGCCCCGGGATTTCGCCGACCTGTCGCTGTACAACGGCAAGCTGTTTACCCTGGAACGCAATGCGTACGAGATCTGCCGTCGTGACGCGGTGACGGCCAAGGTCGAGCGCTGCTGGTCGTTTGCCGAGGATGCATTGAAGGAAAATCGTCGTTATCCACAGTCCTTCGGGCTGGCGGAAGCCTTGGTCATCGATGAGCAGGGCGCCTGGATCGGCATCGATAACAATAATGATGCCCGCGCCGATGGCGAGAACCGCCCGATCGTCTGGCGTTTCGCCGCACCTGAGGGTGGCTGGAGTGCCAAGCCGTGAGCCGGCAAACCCCGGGGCAGCGTGCCGGTCGGGTGATGCTGGTGCTGGCGTGGTGTGCCGCGCTGTTTCTGGCGACGCGATTTTTTGGCCAGTGGGAAGAGCGCCAGCAGAACCCGAATGTGGTGGTCAGCTCGGAACAGGGCGATGGTTTCATCGAGGTGAAACTGGCCAGTAACGCCCAGGGGCATTTCGTCGCCAGCGGCCATATCAACGGCCAGCCCGTGGATTTCATGCTCGACACCGGGGCGACCGATGTGGCGATTCCGGCAGAGTTGGCCGAGCGCCTGAAGCTGGAACAAGGTTTCGGTGTGACCCTGAGCACGGCCAACGGCCTGAGCCAGGGCTATCGCACCCGTATCGACCGCCTGCAACTGGGCGACATCGTGCTGCGGGACGTCCGCGCACTGGTGGCGCCCGGCCTGCATGGCGACCAGGTGCTGCTCGGCATGAGCGCCCTGAACAAACTTGAATTTACCCAGCGCGGTGGCACCATGCTGCTGCGCCAGACAACGAACCGATGAGGCCCGCATGAGCGACATTCTTGCAGACAGCTTAGATGGCGTAGAACGCCGATCGCTGGCTGACTTCACCGAAAATGCCTACCTCAACTACTCCATGTACGTGATCATGGACCGTGCCTTGCCGCATATCGGCGACGGCCTGAAGCCCGTACAACGGCGCATCGTCTATGCCATGAGCGAGTTGGGTCTGGATGCCGACTCCAAGCACAAGAAATCGGCGCGTACCGTCGGTGACGTGCTCGGCAAGTTCCACCCCCACGGCGATTCGGCTTGCTACGAAGCCATGGTGCTGATGGCCCAGCCGTTCAGCTATCGCTACACGCTGGTGGACGGTCAGGGTAACTGGGGTGCGCCGGACGATCCCAAATCCTTCGCCGCCATGCGTTACACCGAGGCGCGGCTGTCGCGGTATTCCGAAGTATTGCTCAGCGAACTGGGGCAGGGCACCGCCGACTGGGGCCCGAACTTCGACGGCACCCTCGACGAGCCCCTGGTGTTGCCGGCACGTTTGCCGAACATCCTGCTCAACGGCACCACCGGCATCGCCGTAGGCATGGCCACCGACGTTCCGCCGCACAACCTGCGGGAAGTCGCCAGCGCCTGCGTGCGTCTGCTCGATGAGCCCAAGGCCACGGTCGAACAGCTCTGCGAACACATTCAGGGCCCGGATTATCCGACCGAAGCGGAAATCATCACGCCCCGCGCCGAACTGTTGAAAATCTATGAAACCGGTCGTGGTTCGGTGCGCATGCGCGCCGTTTATCACATCGAAGACGGCGATATCGTCGTCACCGCGCTGCCGCATCAGGTATCCGGGGCCAAGGTCCTGGAGCAGATCGCCGCGATGATGCAGGCCAAGCCGTCCAAGGCGCCGCAAGTGGCGGACCTGCGTGACGAGTCGGACCACGAGAACCCGTGCCGCATCGTGATCATCCCGGTCAACAGCCGCGTCGATCATGAAGCGCTGATGCAGCACCTGTTCGCCACCACCGAGCTGGAATCCAGCTACCGGGTCAACGTCAACATCATCGGCCTGGACGGCAAGCCGCAGCTGAAGAACCTGCGCAACTTGCTGGTGGAGTGGCTGGAATTCCGCGTGCAGACCGTGCGTCGCCGCCTGCAATTCCGCCTCGACAAGGTCGAGCGTCGTCTGCACCTGTTGGATGGTTTGCTGATCGCTTACCTCAACCTGGATGAAGTGATCCATATCATCCGTACCGAGGAGCATCCGCGGGCCAAGCTGATCGAGCGCTTCGCCCTGAGCGAAATCCAGGCTGATTACATCCTCGACACCCGCTTGCGTCAGTTGGCGCGACTGGAAGAAATGAAACTGCGTTCCGAGCAGGACGAACTGCTCAAGGAACAAGCCAAGCTGCAAGCCCTGCTGAGCAGCGAAGCCAAGCTGAAGAAGCTGGTGCGCAGCGAGCTGATCAAGGACGCCGAAACCTACGGCGACGACCGTCGGTCGCCAATCGTCGAGCGCGCCGAAGCCAAGGCCCTGACCGAAACCGAGCTGCTGCCGAACGAGAAAATCACCGTCGTGCTGTCGGAAAAAGGCTGGGTACGTTCGGCCAAGGGTCATGAAATCGACGCCACCGGGCTTTCCTACAAGGCCGGCGATGGCTTCAAGACCTCGGCAGCGGGGCGCTCCAACCAGTTCGCGGTGTTTATCGACTCCACCGGTCGCAGCTATTCGGTGGCGGCGCACACCTTGCCATCGGCCCGTGGCCAGGGCGAACCGCTGACCGGTCGTCTGACGCCACCGCCTGGCGCGAGCTTTGAATGCGTGCTGATGCCCGAAGACGATGCGCTGTACGTCATCGCCTCCGACGCCGGCTACGGTTTCGTGGTCAAGGGTGAAGATCTGCAGGCCAAGAACAAGGCGGGCAAGGCGCTGTTGAGCCTGCCGAACAACGCCAAAGTGATCGCCCCGCGTCCGGTGGCCGATCGCGAGCAGAACTGGCTGGCCTCGGTGACCACCGAAGGTCGCCTGCTGATCTTCAAGATCAGTGATCTGCCACAATTAGGTAAGGGCAAAGGCAACAAGATCATCGGGATTTCCGGTGAGCGAGTGGCCAGTCGCGAAGAGTTTGTCACGGACATCGCCGTCATACCGGAAGGCGCCACCTTGGTGCTGCAGGCCGGAAAACGTACCTTGTCGCTGAAAGCGGACGACCTCGAACACTACAAAGGTGAACGTGGGCGTCGTGGCAACAAATTGCCACGTGGCTTCCAGCGAGTGGATGCGCTGCTCGTCGAAAACCTCAATTAAGCGTCCTAGAGCGCCGGATCTACGATTTAACGCGTAGTTCGGCGCTTTGGCGCTGGAGTCGGAGCGCATATTCACGGATGATATGCCCTTTCAAGCGCCGGCGTGGCCGAGCGTTCTTCATATTTATTGAGTATTTTCACTGTGATCGACCTTATGGCGATCACCTGGATGGGACGATGACTGCTCTGCGCCTTCCTTTTATTCTCATGCTCGCCGGGCTTCTAGGCCTGGCGGGTTGCAGCGTGCACCAGCCGGTGTCGCTGTACCAACTGGACACAGGAAGTCCGGTTCAGCCTGCGCAAAGCGCGGGCATGGCAGTTTTGCTGGGGCCGGTGACCGTTGCCGACTATCTGCAACGCGAAACCCTGTTGCAGCGCCAGCCTGACGGCAGCCTGCAGGCTTCGACCGATGGTCGCTGGGCGGGCAGCCTGTCTTCGGACATCGATCAGTTGCTGTTGCGTCAGGTGTCCGGTCGCCTGGACAGCCAACGCGTCGTACTGGCGCCGGCTACCGCGGGCTTCACCCCGGATGTTCAGGTTTTGCTGACCATCACTCGTCTGGATTCGGGCCAGAAGCAACCGGCGATCCTCGATGCCCAGTGGCGCTTGATCGACCGTCGTGGTCAGGTGCGTGACAACCGCATCATTCACCTTCAGGAACAACACGCCGGCACCACGGCCGCCCAGGTTCATGCGCAGGGTGCGTTGTTGCAGAAGCTCGCCGAGCAGTTGTCCGTGGCGCTCAAGCCGCTGGCCAACCAGCCACCGGTAGCCGAAGCCGCACCGCGCAAGGCACCCGCCAAGCCTGTGGCGCCTGCCGCTGAGGCCGAAAAGCAGCCGAAGATCCCGATGGCTGCGCCGATTCGCACCGATATGGAAGTGTTCCGCTTCTAAGGTCGTCGTTGATTCATCGCCAAAGCCCGCCTTGTGTGGGCTTTGTTGTTTCTGCAGGGTTGAGATTTTCGCTGGCTGTTCCGGCCTCTTCGCGGGCAAGCCCGCTCCCACAGTGGACGATGGTGTACCCCGGTTCTGTATACGCCGCGATCCCTGTGGGAGCGGGCTTGCCCGCGAATGGGCCCGCACAGCCAGCAAAGAATTCCCAGATGCGCGAATCCTGTGGGAGCGAGCCTGCTCGCGATAGCTCCACACCAGGCAACAAAAAAGCCCGCAGACGATCACTCATCTGCGGGCTTTTCTACATCAAGGCTGGCGGTTAAGCCCGGCGTTCGTGCATCCGCGCCAGTTGCCGCTCGAGCATCGACGGATAAGGCTCCATCAACCGCTCCACACAGCAAGCCCCCTCAGGACTGGCGATCGGTCGGATGCGGGCGCGCTGGCGAATCAGCGCATCGTCGCTGATCTTGCGCTCAACCAGCAGCAGGTTACGGCTGTGCTGCGACAGGGCCAGGGCGTCCTGGGCCGGGTCGGTCAGCAGCAGGTCGATCTGGCTCAGACCGAACAGCTCGTCACCCAGGGTCAGACCCAGCTGCAATTGCAGGGTGATGCCGCTGTCGGCGACTTCGATCTGCAACTGATGACCCAGCGCCCGCAGCAGTTCACCACAGCAGATCGCGTTGGTCAGGTAGTCGTCGCCGCTGTCCTCGGTATGGAACAGCATCAGCGTGCTGCCATCGTTCAGGGTGTGCAGCTCGCTCTGATAGAGCGACGCCGCCTGATCAAGGCAGTCGCGGTAGCGTTTGAGCAGTTCTTCCAGGCGAGTGCGGGGCAGGCGGCGCAGTTGCTCCTGAGAACCCAGCTGCACGGCCAGCACGGCGCTGTGTTGCGGCAGATTGGATTTGACCGGCGTTTTTACCGGGCTGTCATCTGATTCATCGAGCAGATCGGCGAACGCATCATCGTCATCATCATCGACGGTGCTGACAGCGCGCCGTGGCGCAGCTTTGACTGCGGTCAACGGACGGCCTTCGTCGAAACCCGGTTGCGCATCGTCGTAATCATTGTCGTCGAACTCGGGCTCCGGTTCAGGCTCGGGTTCGGCAGGTTCCGGTGCGAAGTCGGCGTGCAGCTGGCGCGCCAGATCGCCGATCTCGTCCTGACGGTCAATGCCAGGGGTGTGTTCGTCGATACGGCGCAACCACACCCGCAACTGCAACAGAGGCGTGGTGATGTGGCGGCCCAGGCGCAGGCTCAAGGCCAGCGACAATGCCAACAAGATTGCGCTCAGAATGCCCATGCTCTGCAGACTGATGGTCATCGGCTGCTGGAACTGGTCCATGTCCAGGCTGATGCGCAACTGGCCGGCGGTCACGTCCTGGAAGGTGATCTTGCTCTGATAAATGCCTTCGGCCTCGCCCAGCAGGCCGTGCTTGGGACGCTGACCGGCTTCGGCAAGGATGCGATTATCCATGCTGTAGATGGCGGCGTGGGCCACCAGCTTGTTCTTGGTCAGATTATTGAGCAGCACGTTGAGGCTGAGGATGTCGTTGGACACCAACAGTTCGGTAGCGGAGGTCGCGGTCTGCGTGGTCAGGCTTTCACCCAGCGCATCCGCCTGCTCGTGCATGGCCTGCTTGAACTGCAAACCCATCACACCGGCATAGATCACCAGGGCCAGGGCGACCAGGATCACGTTATGGCTGGCAATGCGCAATGCAATCGGTACACGGCGGTGGCGCAGTGCCCGGAAGATCAGCAGGAAGAAGTTATCGGTTTTTACTGGCGTGGGCCGGTTCACTTGAGCTCGGCTCTTAGTCCGTGAAGTTGACGCGCAGTATAGCGAGAGGCCCTAGACCGTCAAAGCGCTCACGGTGCCCGATGGTCACTGAAAGTGGGTAGAATGCGGTTTTTTTCCACTTGCGGGGGTGCGCCTTGCGCGAAATCGTCCTGATAAACATCACCGGATCCGATCGTCCGGGTCTGACTGCGGCCATTACCGGCGTTCTGGCCCAGGGTGGTGTGAACATTCTCGACATCGGTCAGGCGGTGATCCACGACACCCTGTCGTTCGGCATCCTGGTTGAAATTCCCGACACCGAACAGGGCAAGTCTGTCCTCAAAGACATCCTGTTCAAAGGTTATGAACTGGATCAACAGGTACGTTTCACGCCCGTCTCCGAGCAGGATTACCAGCAGTGGGTCGGCAATCAGGGCAAGAAGCGCCACATCGTGACGCTGCTGACCCGCAAGGTGACCGCCGGCCAATTGCAGGCCGTGAGCTCGATCACCGCCAAGTACGGCCTGAACATCGATCACATCGATCGACTGTCCGGGCGCATGCCGCTGGATACCCCGGCCGACCAGGGCAAGGGTTGCATCGAGTTTTCCGTGCGCGGCGAAGCGGCCGATCCGCAGGCACTGCGCGCCGAATTCCTCAGCGTGGCTCAGGAATTGAACGTCGACATCGCCTTCCAGGAAGATTCGCTGTTCCGTCGCAATCGCCGTCTGGCGGTGTTCGACATGGACTCGACCCTGATCGAAGCCGAAGTCATCGACGAGTTGGCCAAGGCCGCCGGCGTGGGCGACAAGGTCTCGGAAATTACCGAGCGGGCCATGGCCGGTGAACTGGATTTCCGTGCCAGCTTCAAGGAGCGTCTGGCTCTGCTCAAGGGGCTGGATGTCGGCGTGCTGGACTCGATCGGCGCTTCGCTGCGTCTGACCGAAGGCGCCGAAACCCTGTTCGCCGAACTCAAGCGCCTGGGCTACAAGACGGCCATTCTGTCAGGCGGCTTCACCTACTTCGCCAAGCAGTTGCAGGCCAAGCTGGGCATCGATTACGTGTTCGCCAACGAGCTGGAAGTGGTGGACGGCAAGGTGACCGGTGTCGCGGTCGAGCCGATTGTCGATGCGCAGCGCAAGGCTGATCTATTGAAGGAACTGGCGGTCAAGGAAGGTTTGCGTCTGGAGCAGACCATTGCGGTCGGTGACGGCGCCAACGATTTGCCGATGCTGGCGATTGCCGGACTGGGCGTCGCGTTCCGCGCCAAGCCGTTGGTTAAACAGTCGGCCAAGCAGGCGATCTCGACCCTGGGGCTGGATGGTGTGCTGTACCTGCTGGGCTTCCGCGATCGCGACGGGCAGCTATAACACCGCACAACATCTAACGCCGCAAAACAACTGTGGGAGCGGGCTTGCTCGCGAATACGGAGTGTCAGACAACACAATGTCGACTGATACACCGCTTTCGCGAGCAAGCCCGCTCCCACATTGGGCTTGCGTCAGACTCAGGCCTTTGGCGAGCCCAGGCCCTGACCCATCTGAACCGGCGATCCCGCCGCCAGTTCTTCAGCCCATTTCACCTGATCCGGCCCGAACAGCACGACAGCGGTCGAACCCAGTTTGAAACGACCCAGCTCCGCACCTTTTTCCAGGTGGATCGGCGCGCGGGCGGCTTCGTCGTAGCGGAAGGTTTTCAGTTCGCGCTTCGGTGGAGTGACCAGGCCAGCCCATACGGTTTCGATCGATGCGACGATCATCGCACCCACCAGCACCACGGCCATCGGCCCGCGCTCGGTGTCGAAAATGCACGCCACACGCTCGTTGCGGGCGAACAGTTCCGGAACGTTTTCGGCCGTGGTCTGGTTCACCGAGAAAATCCGCCCCGGGATGTAGACCATTTCGCGCAAAGTACCGGCCAGCGGCATGTGTACGCGGTGGTAGTCCTTCGGCGACAGGTAGATAGTCGCAAAATCACCACCCATGAACGGCGCGGCGTTGGCAGCATCGCCACCGAGCAACTCCAGCACGCTGAAGCTGTGGCCCTTGGCCTGGAATACGCGACCGTGTTCGATCGGGCCCAATTGGCTGACTGCACCATCGGCCGGGCTGAGAATCGCGCCCGGGGTTTCGTCCAGTGGACGCGCGCCATCTTTCAGGGCGCGGGTGAAGAAGGCGTTGAAATGCTCATAGGCAGTCAGGTCTTCGACCAGCGCCTGGGACATGTCCACCTGATAGCGCTTGGCGAACCAGGCGGTGAAGGCATTCTTGAACCAGCGCACGCGGCACTCGGCGATGCAGCCGGCCAGTCGCGAGAGCAAGTGGTGGGGCAGCAGGTACTGGCTGATGATAAACAGACGCTTGTTCATTAATTGTCCTTAAGACCTTAAATCTCTACAGGGGTGTCGGGATGATTGCCCCATTCGCCCCAGGAGCCGGCGTAGCCCTTGACCCGCGGATAACCGAGGGACTTGGCCACCAGATAAGTGAAGCCAGAACGATGATGGGTCTGGCAGTGGGTGATGACTTCTTTGTCTTTGCTGATCCCCAGTTGTTCCAGGATCTGCGGCATGTCGGTACGGATGCGCAGGTTGCGCGCCTGATCCATGCCGGCGGTCCATTCGAAGTTGACCGCGCCCGGGATGTGTCCGCCCTTGGCGGCCAGGACTTTCTCGCCGGAGAACTCCAGCGGCCCGCGCGCATCCCAGATCGCCAGGTCGGCGGCGCCGAGACGGCTTTGCAGGTATTCGCGGGTGGCGGTGGGTTCGTTGTGCAGGGTCAACGGCACCGGGCCGCCAACCGGCGCCGGGACCTGGATCGACATCGGCAAGCCTTCGGCCAGCCAGGCCGGCAGGCCACCGTCGATATAGTGGTATTTGTGGTGACCGATCACATCCAGCAACCAGATGAAACGCCCGGCCCAGCCGCCGCCTTCGTCGTCATACACCACGTAGACTGCGTCGGGATTGTGGCCCAGTTCGCCGAACAGCGCTTCGAGCGCCGCTTGCGGCGGCATCAGCCCCGGCGCAGGCGCCTGGCCGAGCTGGGTGCGTTTCGGGTCGACAAAACGCGCGCCAGGAATGTGCCCTTCGGTGTAGCGGGCGCTGCTGGTCAGGTCGACCAGAATCAACTCGCGGGCCTCGAGGCGAGGGAGCAAGTCGCTCGGCTCGATGACCAGCGGCAAGCCAGAGAAGTCAGACATGTGAGGTCTCCAGGGCACAAAAAAACGGGGATTGTAACGCAGGCTTATTTGCCGCGCTGACTAAAGCTGTGCAGTGCCTTCTCGATGCACTGCGCGGTTTTGCCAAAGGCTTGTACGGTGATCTCGGAAAACGGCCCGCCACCCTGATCGGCGACGACGATCATGATCACCCGGCCATTGTTGACCAGTGATCGAATCAGCAAATGTTCACCGCCGAACTGCGCCCGCAGGCTGTTGGGCAGGCGAGCGGAAAATTGCGCGTTGTTGTCCGGTGTGATCCGCACCTGCGCCTGTTGCGCCAGCAAACGTTGCAGCACGTTGCTCTGGCTGACCACGAAATTCAGGCCGGCAGCTTCTTTTGGCAGTCCGGCCGTCTGGTGGACCCGCAGGTTGGCGTGGGTGCGGTCGGCCATCAGGATCATCACCCGGCGCATGCCGCAGGCAATCAAGGCATCGCGGGCCGAGGTGGTCAGGTGCATGGCATTGGTGAAGCGGCTCGGCTCGACCAGCAGTTCGGCGCATTGGCTGCGCCACTTGGCCAGGTCTTCGGCGGTAGGCGCCGGGGCCGGCAGCAGGCCGGCATGCACACGGTTCGTGCCCCACGGCCAGAGCAGCGCAACGGCGGGGTGCCACAGGTCGGGCATGGCGTGGTGACGCGCACTGTTGGCCGCCTGTTGGTGCAACTGCTGTTGCACCTCGTCCATCGAAATTTGCAGATAAAGGCTGGTCAGGTACTGCCAGCGCTGGCTGTGCGGGCTGTCCCAGGCCTGTTGCGCCGAGAGCGCCAGACCGTTGGCCAGCAGCACCGTGTTGGCCGGCTGATTGAGCCAGGTGCGCAGGGTCGGGTCGTCGTCGAGACGATTCTGCTGGCGCAGCGGGTGTTCGCTGTCGCGGGCGATGCGCAGCACTTTCACCAGTTCCCGCTGCTCGCTCAGCAGCAGCTTGTAACCCTGCTGGACCCAGATCGGCAGGCGCCAGAGGTCCACCATCGCCAGGCCGATTTTCAGCAGACGCACGCCAAACAATTGCTTCTCGACTTTGCGTGCCGACTCGCCCTTATGGATGACCCGCAGCTCCCACTCTTCGAGCAACTGTGGATGGGTCAGCGCCAGTGGCCACAATGGCGAAAGAAACAGCAGGCTGCCCCAGTGGATGTCCTGCCACAGCCGCGCCAGGCGACTGGCGAAAAAGCCGTTGGCCTGCTGCGTGGCGTGCTGGCTGATCATCTGCAGTTGGCGCAGGGCCTTGGGGATTTCGTGCTGGGGGATGGCGGGCAGGCGCTCGAGCAGCTCCTCGGTGCGCTTGAGACCAAGGCGACTGATCGCGACTTCGAGGTTTTCCGCAGGCTCGCTCAAGCTGCCGTGGTTGTGCCGGTTGGCTTCGCGAAAAATGCTCAGTGCCAGGGCAGGACTGTCCTGCATCAGTTCGGCAATGTTGCGCAACGAGCTGCGACTGTCGCGGATCGCCCGGCAGACACGGTCGTGACTGGCCTGGGGAATCGGTAGTCGCACGCCATCCAGAAGCTTGACCCAGCCTTCGAGGGTTGTCGGTTTTTGAGTCGCAGCGTTGGTTTCGTTAGCCATGTCTGGAGGCGATCATCGTCAGCATTCCCGGGGCCCGGAGTGGGTCAAATTGGCTTTTCGCCTGAACTGCCTTTAGTCTGGCGCAGTTTTGCCGATAAGTAGAAGAAGAGATTTATTAACTTCCGAATATGACCTTGAACCCGACTCAGTAAGTGCTCCCCAACCTATGGCTAAAATAATCGGCATCATCGTCGTATTCGCGAGCGTGCTCGGCGGATACGTGCTCTCCCACGGTAAAATCGCCGCCCTGATCCAACCCTTCGAGGTCATGATCATCGGTGGTGCGGCCCTCGGCGCGTTCCTGCAGGCCAACCCTGGTTATATGACCATGCACGTGCTCAAGAAGTCCCTGAGCATGTTCGGTTCGCGTTTCAGTCACGCCTTCTATCTTGAAGTGCTGGGCCTGATCTACGAGATCCTCAACAAGAGTCGTCGCGAAGGCATGATGGCCATCGAGGGCGATATCGAAGACGCCGCCGCGAGCCCGATCTTCGCCAAGTACCCTTCGGTCCTGAAAGACGAGCGCATGACTGCTTTCGTCTGCGATTACCTGCGCATCATGTCCTCCGGCAACATGGCGCCCCATGAGCTCGAAGGCCTGTTCGACATGGAGCTCTACAGCCTCAAGGAAGATCTCGAGCACCCGTCTCACGCGGTGAACGGTATCGCTGACGGTATGCCCGGCTTCGGTATCGTCGCGGCAGTATTGGGTATCGTGGTGACCATGGCCTCCCTGGGCGAGGGCGACCAGGCGTCCATCGGCCTGCACGTAGGTGCGGCGCTGGTAGGTACCTTCTTCGGTATTCTCGCCGCTTACGGCTTCTTCGGTCCGCTGGCCCACTCCCTGGCCCACGACGCCAAGGAAGAACTGAACGTCTACGAAGCCATCAAGGCTTCGCTGGTAGCCTCGGCTTCGGGCATGCCGCCATCGCTGGCCGTGGAGTTCGGGCGCAAGGTTCTGTACCCGGCGCACCGTCCTAGCTTCGCGGAGCTGGAACAAGCGGTTCGCGGTCGCTAAGTCATGGAAAATAACCAGCCGATTATCGTCAAGCGCGTCAAGCGCATCGCCGGCGGGCATCACGGGGGCGCCTGGAAAATCGCCTTCGCCGACTTCGCCACGGCGATGATGGCGTTCTTCCTGGTGTTGTGGCTGCTGTCCACCGCAACGCCGGAGCAGAAGATCGCCATCGCCGGTTACTTCAAAGACCCGATCGGCTTCTCCGAAAGCGGTACGCCCTACATCATCGATCTGGGCGGTACGCCGACCCTGGCGCCGGAAAACACCCTTAACCCCGAGGTGAAGTCCCAACCGCAGCCGGACAAGGTCACGGTCGACGCCGAGCAGGTCGAAGGCATGGCCGAGATGGTAGAGAAGGAGCGTCTCGAACTGTTGCTGCAGGAATTGCAGAACAAGGTCGAAGAGAACCCGCAGCTGCAGAAGTTCAAAGACCAGATCATGTTCGAGATCACCCCGGACGGTTTGCGCATCCAGATCGTGGACGCCGAGAACCGGCCGATGTTCGACTCGGGCTCTGCACGTCTGAAGCCGTATTTCGAAGACATCCTGCTGGCCATGGCTGACACCATCAAGGCAGTGCCGAACAAGATCAGCATCAGCGGCCACACCGATGCCAAGCCGTATATTGGCACTGGTGATTTCGGCAACTGGGAGCTGTCGGCCAACCGTGCCAACGCCGCTCGGCGTGCGCTGGTGGCGGGCAGTTATCCGGATCAGCAAGTGGCGCGGGTCGTGGGTTATGCATCGTCAGCGCTGTTTGATCGCGAGCATCCCTTCAACCCGGTCAACCGTCGTATCGACATCATCGTGCTGACCAAGAAGGCCCAGCGGGCCATCGAAGGTTCGCAAGGCGCGGAACCGGCTCCGGAGACTCCACCAGCAGCGCCGGGCGCGGCACCGGCCACGCCGCCAGCTGATCCGAACGCGTTGCCGGCGGACAAGGAGCCGTTGCCGGCCCATGAGCTGCGCGAGCGGTTGAACCTGTTTGACAACCCGCCGCCGAAGCCGGGCGAGGCGCCCAAGCAGTGATGGTTCTGACGCCATCGCGAGCAGGCTCGCTCCCACAGGGAAATGCATTCCAA
>NZ_JBSVXG010000136.1:0-16015 GCF_054070595.1 Pseudomonas sp. SDO55104_S430
TGCAAATGTCGACTGACACAACGCCTTCGCGAGCAAGCCCGCTCCCACATTAGAGCTGTGGTGTTTTATCAACCGCGAATCGCATCCAGCATCGCTTCCGGCTCCGGCCGTTGAGTGTAATCCGGGTTGACCTCCGCGTATCGAATCACACCGTCCTGCCCAATCACATAACGCGCCGGCATTGGCAGCGTCCAGGATGGATCATCGTTGAAAGCGGGCAGGTCGTTGCGCAGGTTTTTGTACAACCCGATCAGATAATCCGGCAGCGCGAAACGCAGACCGAAGGCTTTTGCCACATCGTTATGGGTATCGCTGAGAATCGGAAACTGCAGGCCGTTGGTGCGCATCGACTTGCGGCTGTTGGCGGCGATCTGTGGCGAGATCGCCACCAGGCTTGCGCCGGCCTGCTGCAGTGTCGGCAGGAAGTCCTGCAACGCTTGCAGCTCCAGGTTGCAGTACGGGCACCAGACACCGCGGTAGAAGGTCAGCACCAGCGGCCCCTTTGCCAGAAGGTCCGCGGACGACACCGGGTTGCCATCAGGGTCCTTGAGGGTAAACAGCGGCGCCTTGTCCCCGACCTTGAGCGCACGGTTCGCCGCGCCCGATGCAATCAGTTCGGCAGTGGCCCGTTCCATGATCGGATGGATTTCAGCCGGAGCGTTGTACGGCGGTTTACCGGCCTTGAAGTCGGCTTTGAAGGCATCGAGTTTTGCTTGCAGGGTCATGATCGTATCCCGTGTGAGAAAGCCGGTTTGGCTGGGATCAATGGTGACCTTGGGCAGGCGAGGGCGGAACGCAGGTGGGAGGCATAGGATTAATGCCTGGGGGGAATGCTTCCTTTTAATCGTCGTCTGCAAGACAAAACGCTTCGCGGGCAAGCCTCGCTCCTACAGGTCTGCGTAAAACCTGAGCGAGGCTTGCCCGCGAAGCTTTTGGCGATCAGGCGGTCGCCAGCGACGGCTCCTTCGCGACACTCAGGAACCGCAACAGCGCCAGCAACGGAAACGCGCTGCCCACCAGCACGATCCACAACCACCCGCCATGTTCATACACCGCGCTGGCGACCGATGAGCCGAACGCGCCGCCGATGAAGATGCTGGTCATGTAAAGCGCATTCAGGCGGCTGCGGCTCTTGGCGTCGAGGGCGTAGACCGCGCGCTGGCCCAGGACCATGTTCATCTGCACGCAGAAATCCAGGACCACGCCAGTTACTGCAAGACCAATGACGCTGTAGGCCGGATGGATGAACGCCGGCAGGAAACTCAGGCTGGCGAACAGCAGTGCCAGCAACGAAGCGATGCGGGTGTGGCCGGCATCGGCCAGGCGCCCGGCGATAGGCGCTGCGACCGCACCAATGGCACCGACCAGGGCGAAAATCGCGATCTGCGATTGCGACAAGCCATGGTTGCGTGCCAGCTCCAGCGGCACGGCGGTCCAGAACAGGCTGAAGGTGGCGAACATGCAGCCTTGGTAGAACGCCCGCTGGCGCAATACCGGTTGCTTGCGCAGCAGGGTCCAGAGCGAGCCGAGCAACTGGCCATAGGACGCACTGTGATCAGGCTGGCGCTTGGGAATGGTCACCGCCACCACGATGCTGATCGCCACCATCAACAGCGCCGCGACGATAAACATCGCACGCCAGCCGAAGTGGTCGGCTATCACGCTGGACACCGGTCGCGCCAGCAGAATGCCCAGCAGCAGCCCGCCCATGATCCCGCCGACCACCCGGCCACGGGACTCTTCCGGCGCCAGATGCGCGGCCAGCGGAATCAGGATCTGCACCGACACCGAGCTGAAGCCCACCAGCAGCGAAACCAGCAGGAACACATTCGGCTGATCGGTGAACGCCGCGCCCAGCAGGCTGGCAATCGCCACCAGATTGGTGATCATCATCAGGCGGCGGTTTTCCAGCAGGTCACCCAATGGCACCAGGAAGAACAGGCCCAGGGCATAGCCGATCTGGGTCAGCGAAACGATGAAACTGGCCAGGCTGTTGCTCAGGCCGAGGTCCGGCGCGATCAGGCCGATGATCGGCTGCGCGTAATAGAGGTTGCCCACGATCGCCCCGCAGCAGAAGGCGAAAAGCAGCACCATGCCTCGGGTCATTGTCACGGTGCCGTGAGGCACCTGGGTCGCTGGATTCATAACGTGTCTCGCTAGGCTTGAGAGAATGCATGCAGGCTAATGGCCCGACCGGTACGGCAGAAGAGGGATTGGAGTGATAGCAGTCATTCCGTTGCGGAATGAGTGACGATTGGCCGATGGGCGTCGCGTCGAAAATTATGAGTCCGATGATACATTCACTTACATCTTGTTCGATAGCGTGCTTATGTTCTCTTTCCGGTTTCGTCACAGGAGGACATGTCCATGAATGCAATGCACCGTCACATTGTTCACGCTGTTTCGCTGGTCACTCTATTCGCTCTCTTTAGCGCCAATCCTGCCTTGGCCGAGGATGCGCCGGGCTTGCGCATCGGTGTACGAGGCGAGATTACCGGAGTCAGTCCCGACGCTCTGAAAGTCCATGCCAACAGCGGTGAGAACGTTGTGATCAACCTGACCAAGGACACCAAAGTGCGCGCCGTCACCCTGGCCAACATCGAAGACATAAAGCCCGGGAGCTACATCGGTTCTGCTGCCATTCCCCAGGAAGATGGCAGCCTCAAGGCGCTGGAAGTCCATGTCTTTCCGCCGGAGCTGGCGGGCAGCGGCGACGGTCACCGGCCCTTCGATCTGGTCAAGGGCAGCAGCATGACCAACGGCAGCGTCGGCGATCTGGTGGTCAGTAATGGCCGTGTGCTGACCGTAAACTACAAGGGCGGCCAGCAAAAGATTCTGGTGCCAGAGGATGTGCCGATCGTAAACCTGATGCCGGGGGATCGCAGCTTGCTGAAGGTAGGCGTGAAGATCGTCACCTTCGTGACCCAGAGTGCCGACGGTACGCTCACCGCGCAATCGATCTCGGCGGGAAAGGACGGTGTGACGCCACCGATGTAACACCCTCTGCGCAAACCTGACCTGACACCCTCATCTGTAGGAGCGAGGCTTGCCCGCGAAGACTGACCTCCAGGCGACATCGATGTTGGGTCTGATGGCCTATTCGCGGGCAAGCCTCGCTCCTACAGTTCTGGGTGTAAAAAAGGCGACCTCATGAGGCCGCCTTTTCCATTACCGCTCAGGTCTTACTGCGTATAGATCTGATCGAAAACCCCACCATCATTGAAGTGAGTCTTCTGTACGGTGCGCCAGTCACCGAAGGTCTTCTCCACCGACAGGAAATCCACTTTCGGGAAGCGGTCGGTGTGCTTGGCCAGCACCGCAGGATCACGCGGACGCAGGTAGTTGGCAGCAGCAATCTCCTGGCCTTCCGGCGACCACAGGTACTTCAGGTATTCCTCGGCGGCGGCGCGGGTGCCTTTCTTGTCGACCGATTTGTCGACCACCGATACCGGCGGCTCGGCTTCAGCGGAAACGCTTGGGTAAATTACTTCGAACTGGTCGCGACCGAATTCGCGGGCGATCATTTCCGCTTCGTTTTCGAAGGTCACCAGCACGTCGCCGATCTGGTTGGTCATGAAAGTGGTGGTAGCGGCACGGCCACCGGTATCGAGCACCGGCGCCTGCTTGAACAGCTTGCCGACGAATTCCTTGGCTTTGTTCTCGTCGCCGCCGTTTTTCAGCACGTAGCCCCAGGCGGACAGATAGGTGTAGCGGCCGTTACCCGAGGTTTTCGGGTTTGGCACGACCACTTGTACGCCGTCCTTGAGCAGGTCCGGCCAGTCTTTCAACGCTTTCGGGTTGCCCTTGCGGACGATGAATACGGTGGCCGAAGTGAACGGCGCGCTGTTGTTCGGCAGACGGGTGACCCAGTTGTCCGGGACCAGTTTGCCGTTGTCGGCCAGGGCGTTGATGTCGGTGGCCATGTTCATGGTGATCACATCGGCGGGCAGGCCGTCGATCACCGAGCGCGCCTGTTTGCTGGAGCCACCGAACGACATCTGCAGGGTGATGTTCTCGTTGTGCTCGGCCTGCCAGTGTTTCTGGAACGCAGTGTTGTAGTCCTTGTAGAAATCGCGCATCACGTCGTAGGAAACGTTGAGCAGGGTCGGTGCGGCTTGAGCCATGCTGCTCAGGGCCAGGCCAGCGGCCAGGAGTGAAGCGCCAAAGATTTTTTTCACTGCGAATTCCTTGTTCTCTATTTGAAAATTGAGGCAATTTGCCAGCGACTATAGCCGGGCTTGCATAGTCCCTTAAATATTAAAAAGAACTTTGCTTATTCCAATTTCTTGAACAGTGCATTGCCACAACGCGAGCAGAACGCAGCGCCGTGTTCATGGCTGTTTTTGCGGCACACCGGGCAGTCATGTTGCAGTTGTTCACCGCGCAGGGCGTTGGCCAGTTCGGCGGTGAAAATCCCGGTGGGCACGGCGATGATCGAGTAACCGGTGATCATCACCAGCGAGGAAATCACCTGGCCCAGCGGTGTCTTCGGCACGATGTCGCCAAAGCCCACAGTGGTCAATGTCACGATAGCCCAATAGATGCCTTTGGGAATGCTGGTGAAGCCATGTTCCGGGCCTTCGATGACATACATCAGCGTGCCGAACACCGTCACCAGGGTGCAGACGCTGACCAGAAACACCACGATCTTCTGCTTGCTGCCGCGCAGCGCCGACATCAGATAGTTGGCCTGCTTCAGGTACGGGCTGAGCTTGAGCACACGGAAAATCCGCAGCATCCGGATGATCCGGATAATCAGCAGGTACTGGGCGTCGGAATAGTAGAGGGCAATGATGCCGGGGACGATCGCCAGCAAGTCCACCAGCCCGTAAAAGCTGAAGGCGTAACGCAGGGGCTTGGGCGAGCAGTAAAGCCGCAGTATGTACTCGCCGAGGAAGATCACCGTGAAGCCCCACTCGATGTACGCCAGCACGTCGGCGTAATTGCGGTGAACGGTGTCGATACTGTCGAGCATCACGATCACCAGGCTGGCGAGGATGATTAACAGCAAGATGCCGTCGAAGCGCCTGCCAGCCTTGGTGTCGGTCTGGAAAATCATGACGTAAAGCTGTTCACGCCAGTTGTTGCTGCTGTCCATGGATAACGCCTGAAACGAAGATCAGCGCAGCCTAGGTTGATTGTCCCCGTGAGCGCAAGGCGTGTTATCGACAGCGGTTTTGCCGAGCATCTGAATGCCGGCGCGGATCAGCCAGCAGGCGAGGATGAACGGCGCGGTCAGTGTGGCGAGGCCCACGGCGGCGAACAGCGGCGTCAGCAGCAGCGCCAGGACGATGCCGAGCAGCGGCAGCCACGGATGCTGGCGTTGCGCACTGAAGGCGAGCGCGGCCAATACCGCGTTGTAACCGCCCAGACCCAGCAGGGCCGTGCCGGTTTCGTGATGCAGCAGGCTGGAACCCAGGCCGATGGCAGAGGCCAGCAGTGCCCAGCAGAAGGCGCGGCGATCGGCGATCAGCAAACCGGCGGCAATCATCGCCCCGGCCAGCGGATGATCGAGGAACATCACCTGGCCGAAGCCTTTGAGCAACGCGGCAAACAGGTTCGCGGTATCCAGTTCAATCGGGGCGGTGGCGGTCGAAGGCTCAGCAAAGCACAGCAGCAACCAGCTCAGGCCCACGAATGGCGCGGTGTAGGCGGGCACGCATTGGTTGACCCGGGCGCGCTTGAGCCACTGCTGGGTGATGATCGCGCTCAGGCCACCGGCGGCCAGAATCAGCGGCGGCATCATCGCCGACCAGGGGAAGTACAGGCTCAGCAACAGGCCGATCAGCACGCCGTTGTAGCTGAACAGACCGGCCTGGCGATCGGCCTTGGCGTAGTTGCGTCGCTGCGCGGTGAGCAGACCGGCGACGCCACCGAGCAACGCGCCACCGAGCAATGCCGGTGCGGTGAAGAGGATGGCGGATAGGCACAGCAGGCCGCAGAGCGGATGGCGCTGGAGGAATATCTGACTGAAGCCGTTGAGGAACGCCTCGGCCCAGTCGGGGCAGTGGGTGTTGAAGTGATTGGCAGGCATGGCAGTTCAAAAAAAGTCAGTGGACCGAGTTGCCTGCATCGCGAGCAGGCTCGCTCCCACACTGAATCTGCGTTCAGTCTTGATCCTGTGCACGACACAAAACCAATGTGGGAGCGAGCCTGCTCGCGATGAGGCCGGTATGGCGTTCTAGATCAACGTCTCGATACGCAATGAGTTAGTCGACCCCGGCTGCCCAAACGGCACACCCGCCGTGATCAACAAGGTGTCGCCACGCTCGGCCATGCCCTGGGCCTGGGCGATTTCCAGGGCCGTCGAGCAGACTTCATCCACCTGGCGCAGACGATCATTGACCACCGAGTGCACGCCCCAGGCCACGGTCAGGCGGCGAGCGGTCTGCAGGTTCGGCGTGAGGTTGAGGATCGGCACGGTCGGCCGCTCACGCGCGGCGCGCAAACTCGAGGCGCCCGATTCGCTGTAGTTCACCAGCACCGCCACCGGCAGCACGTTGCTGATGCGACGGATCGCGCAGCTGATCGCGTCGGACACCGTGGCTTCGGCTTTCGGTCGGCTGACGTCGAGCTGGGCCTGATAGTCCGGGCCGTTTTCCACCTGGCGGATGATCTTGCTCATCATCTGCACGGCTTCCAGCGGGTACTCGCCGGACGCGGTCTCCGCCGACAGCATCACCGCATCGGCGCCTTCGGCCACGGCGTTGGCCACGTCAGTGACTTCGGCGCGGGTCGGTGCCGGGGAGAAGCGCATCGATTCGAGCATCTGCGTGGCCACCACCACCGGCTTGCCGAGTTGGCGGCAGGTGCTGATGATGTTTTTCTGGATCTGCGGCACACTTTCGGCCGGCACTTCCACGCCCAGATCGCCACGGGCAACCATGATCGCGTCGCTCAGTTCGGCGATTTCCCGCAATTGGGTCACCGCCGATGGCTTCTCGATCTTGGCCATCAGAAACGCCCGGTCGCCGATCAGCGCGCGGGCCTCGCGAATGTCTTCAGGGCGCTGTACGAACGACAGCGCCACCCAGTCCACACCCAGTTCCAGGCCGAAACTCAGGTCGCGGCGATCCTTGGCGGTCAGCGGGCTTAAGTCGAGCACCGCTTGCGGGACGTTCACGCCCTTGCGGTCCGACAGTTCGCCGCCGTTGAGCACCGTGGTGTCGATGGCGTCGTCGTACTTGCTGACCACCCGCAGGCGCAGCTTGCCATCGTCCAGCAGCAGGTCCATGCCCGGCTCCAGAGCGGCGATGATTTCCGGGTGCGGCAGGTTGACCCGGCGCTCATCCCCCGGTGTGGCATCGAGGTCCAGGCGCAGGGCCTGGCCGCGCACCAGTTGCACCTTGCCTTCGGCGAACTTGCCGACCCGCAGTTTCGGGCCTTGCAGGTCCATCAGGATACCCAGCGGATAGTTCAGCTGGCGCTCGACTTCACGAATCCACTGGTAGCGCTTGGCGTGGTCGGCGTGATCGCCGTGGCTGAAGTTCAGGCGGAAGATGTTGACCCCGGCCTGCACCAGTTCGCGGATGTCGTCGATTCCGTCAGTGGCGGGGCCCAGGGTGGCGAGGATTTTTACCTTCTTGTCAGGCGTCATGTTTAGGGCTCTCGAGAATCAGGATGGCGCGGAAGTCGTTGACGTTGGTGCGGGTCGGCTCGGTGACGATCAGCGCGTCCAGCGCCTGGAAGTAGCCGTAGCCATTGTTGTTATCCAGTTCGTCGCTGGCGCTCAGGCCCAGTGCGGCGGCGCGGGCGTAGCTGTCCGGGGTCATGATGGCGCCGGCGTTGTCTTCGGAGCCGTCGATGCCATCGGTGTCACCGGCCAGCGCATAGACGCCGGGCAGGCCCTTGAGGCTATCGGTCAGGCTCAGCAGGAACTCGGCGTTGCGTCCGCCACGGCCGTTGCCGCGCACGGTGACGGTGGTTTCGCCACCGGAGAGGATCACGCAGGGCGCCGCCAGCGGCTGACCGTGCAGCACCACTTGGCGGGCGATGCCGGCGTGGACTTTCGCCACTTCGCGGGATTCGCCTTCCAGATCGCCGAGGATCAGCGGGCTGAACCCGGCCTGGCGGCATTTCACCGCCGCCGCTTCCAGCGACTGCTGCGGACGGGCGATCAACTGGAAGTGACTGCGGGCCAGGCTCGGATCGCCGGGTTTGACGGTTTCCGATTCTGGGCTTTGCAGCCAGGTGCGCACGGAGGCCGGCACTTCGATGTTGTAGCGCTTGAGGATTGCCAGCGCTTCTGCCGAAGTGCTTGGGTCGGCCACGGTAGGACCGGAAGCGATGACCGTGGCGAGGTCGCCCGGTACATCGGAAATCGCGTAGGTATAAACAGTGGCAGGCCAGCAGGCCTTGCCCAGGCGTCCGCCCTTGATCGCCGAGAGGTGCTTGCGCACGCAGTTCATCTCGCCGATGGTGGCGCCGGATTTGAGCAGGGCCTTGTTGATCGACTGCTTGTCGGCCAGGGTGATGCCGGCCGCCGGAAGCGCCAGCAGGGCTGAACCGCCGCCGGACAGCAGGAAGATCACGCGGTCACTTTCGCTCAGGCCGCTGACCAGCTCGAAAACGCGCTTGGCGACGGCTTGACCCGCCGCGTCAGGCACCGGATGCGCGGCCTCGACCACTTCGATTTTTTCGCAAGGGGCGCCGTGACCGTAACGCGTCACCACCAGACCGGACACTTCACCCTGCCAGCAGCGCTCGACCACCTGGGCCATGGCGGCCGCGGCCTTGCCGGCGCCGATGACGATCACTCGACCGGTGCGGTCGGCAGGCAGATGGGCTTCGAGGACTTGCTGCGGATGGGCCGCGTCGATGGCTGTGGCGAACAGCTCGCGCAGGAATTGTTGCGGATCGACCGACATGGCGGGCTCCCGGGAATTCTTGTTATTTGATGGGAAACGCTGATTCCTCTGTAGGAGCGAGGCTTGCCCGCGAACCGGACACCACGGTGTTTCTGCTGCACCGAGGGGTGTTCTTCGCGGGCGAGCCTCGCTCCTACAGGGGATGAGGCTGGGGCAGGGCTTACTTCTTGTCGCGAATCGAGAAGTTGGCCATGTGTTCCAGACCCTTGATCAGCGCCGAGTGGTCCCAGTTGCTGCCACCGATGGCCGCGCAGGTGCTGAACACTTGCTGGGCGTTAGCGGTGTTCGGCAGGTTGATGTTCAGCTCCTTGGCGCCTTGCAGGGCCAGGTTCAGGTCCTTCTGGTGCAGGCTGATGCGGAAGCCTGGATCGAAGGTGCCCTTGATCATGCGGTCGCCGTGTACTTCGAGGATCTTGGAGGACGCGAAACCGCCCATCAGCGCTTCACGCACCTTGGCAGGATCGGCGCCGTTTTTCGAAGCGAACAGCAGGGCTTCGGCCACGGCCTGGATGTTCAGTGCCACGATGATCTGGTTCGCCACTTTCGCGGTCTGACCGTCGCCGTTGCCACCGACCAGGGTGATGTTCTTGCCCATGGCCTGGAACAGCGGCAGGGCGCGTTCGAAGGCATCGGCGTCGCCACCGACCATGATGCTCAGGGTCGCGGCCTTGGCACCGACTTCACCGCCGGACACCGGGGCGTCGAGGTATTGCGCGCCTTTCTCGTTGATTTTCGCGGCGAAGGCCTTGGTGGCGGTCGGCGAGATCGAGCTCATGTCGATCACGACCTTGCCCTTGCCGATACCGGCGGCAACGCCGTCGGCGCGGAACAGTACGTCATCGACCTGCGGGGTATCCGGGACCATGACGATGATGAATTCGGCTTCCTGCGCCACTTCTTTCGGGTTGGCCAGGGCGATGGCGCCAGCGGCGACCAGGTCGGCAGGCGCCGCGTCGTGGTGGGCGGACAGGAACAGGCTGTGACCGGCTTTCTGCAGGTTCGCCGCCATTGGGTGGCCCATGATGCCGGTGCCGATGAATCCGATTTTAGCCATGAGAAAATCCTCTTGTTTTTATTGCTCTGTTCGCAAAATTCTTGGGGTGTCAGCGAGGACGCCTTCGCGGGCAAGCCTCGCTCCTACAGACAACCCGGCCCCTGTGGGAGCGAGGCTTGCCCGCGAAAAACGATCACGCGGTACCTGATCAGATCGCGTTATGGGTCTTCAGCCAGCCCAGACCCGCTTCGGTGGTGGTCAGTGGCTTGTATTCGCAGCCGACCCAACCCTGATAACCGATGCGGTCCAGGTGTTCGAACAGGAAGCGGTAGTTGATTTCACCGGTGCCCGGTTCGTTGCGCCCTGGGTTGTCGGCCAACTGGATATGGTTGATCTCGCCCAGGTGCGCAGCCATGGTGCGGGCCAGGTCGCCCTCCATGATTTGCATGTGATAGATGTCGTATTGCAGGAATAGATTGGCGCTGCCGACCTGCTCGCGAATCGACAGGGCTTGCGCCGTGTTGTTCAGGTAGAAGCCCGGGATGTCGCGGGTGTTGATCGCTTCCATCACCAGCTTGATGCCCGCCGCCTGCAGCTTGTCGGCCGCGTACTTGAGGTTGGCGACGAAGGTTTTTTCCACGGTGGCATCGTCCACGCCCTGTGGACGGATACCGGCCAGGCAGTTGACCTGGGTGTTGCCCAGCACTTGCGCGTAGGCGATCGCCAGATCGACCCCGGCGCGGAACTCTTCGACACGGTCCGGCAGGCAGGCAATGCCGCGCTCGCCCTTGGCCCAGTCGCCGGCCGGCAGGTTGAACAGCACTTGAGTCAG
Organism: Pseudomonas sp. SDO55104_S430; assembly: GCF_054070595.1. NCBI lineage: Bacteria > Pseudomonadati > Pseudomonadota > Gammaproteobacteria > Pseudomonadales > Pseudomonadaceae > Pseudomonas > Pseudomonas sp. SDO55104_S430. The sequence goes on from NZ_JBSVXG010000136.1 coordinate 10,694, forward strand.
ACCGTTGGCATCGAGCGTGGCCTTGATTTCGGCAGAGCTGAAGTCGTAGGGGAACAGGTATTCGACACCACTGAAGCCGGCCTTGGCGGCCGCTTCGAAACGGGCGAGGAAATCCTGCTCGGTGAACAGCATGGACAGGTTGGCTGCGAAACGCGGCATGGTGGTCTCCCGTAAATCTTGTGTAGGCCCCCAAACTGTGGGAGCGAGCCTGCTCGCGATAGCGATGTGTCAATCAACATTGATGTTGAATGTGCCGGCCTCATCGCGAGCAGGCTCGCTCCCACAGTGGGAACAGTGAGCTGTCAGTCGAGCAACGAAATCGCAGTCGGTGCGTCGTTGCCGACCAGCGCCAGGTCTTCGAATTCGTTGACGGCGTTGATCTCGGTGCCCATCGAAATGTTGGTCACGCGCTCCAGAATAACCTCGACGATCACCGGAACCTTGAACTCTTCGATCATCTGCTCGGCCTTGCGCAGGGCCGGGGCGATTTCAGAAGGTTCGAACACGCGCAGTGCCTTGCAGCCCAGGCCTTCGGCGACCGCGATGTGGTCGACGCCATAACCGTTGAGTTCCGGCGCGTTCAGGTTATCGAAGGACAGTTGTACGCAGTAATCCATTTCAAAACCGCGCTGCGCCTGACGGATCAGACCCAGGTACGAGTTGTTCACCACCACGTGGATGTACGGCAGCTTGAACTGCGCGCCTACCGCCAACTCTTCGATCATGAACTGGAAGTCATAGTCGCCCGACAGCGCGACAACCTTGCGGCTCGGATCGGCCTTGACCACGCCCAGCGCTGCCGGAATGGTCCAGCCCAGCGGGCCTGCCTGACCGCAGTTGATCCAGTGACGCGGCTTGTAGACGTGCAGGAACTGCGCGCCGGCAATCTGCGACAGGCCGATGGTGCTGACGTAGCAAGTGTCCTTGCCGAATACCTGGTTCATCTCTTCGTAAACGCGCTGCGGCTTGACCGGCACGTTGTCGAAGTGAGTCTTGCGGTGCAGGCTGGATTTGCGCTGCTGGCAGTCTTGCAGCCAGGCACTGCGGTCCTTCAGCTTGCCAGCGGCTTGCCACTCGCGAGCGACTTCGATGAACACAGTCAGCGCGGCAGCGGCGTCGGAGACGATACCCAGGTCCGGGGTGAACACGCGGCCGATCTGCGTGCCTTCGATGTCGACGTGAATGAACTTGCGGCCTTCGGTGTAAACGTCGACCGAACCGGTGTGACGGTTGGCCCAACGGTTACCGATGCCCAGCACCACGTCGGATTTCAGCATCGTTGCGTTGCCGTAACGGTGCGAAGTCTGCAGACCGACCATGCCGACCATCTGCGGGTGATCGTCTGGAATGGTGCCCCAGCCCATCAGGGTCGGGATCACTGGAATGCCGGTCAGCTCGGCGAATTCAACCAGCAGGTCGCTGGCGTCGGCATTGATGATGCCGCCACCGGCTACCAGCAATGGACGTTCGGCCTGATCCAGCAATGCCAGGGCTTTTTCCACTTGAACGCGGGTAGCGCTTGGTTTGGCCAATGGCAGCGGCTGATAAGCGTCGATATCGAATTCGATTTCCGCCATCTGTACGTCGAACGGCAGGTCGATCAGCACCGGGCCTGGACGGCCGGAGCGCATTTCAAAGAAAGCTTTCTGGAACGCGTAAGGCACCTGGCCCGGCTCCAGAACAGTGGTCGCCCACTTGGTGACTGGCTTGACGATGCTGGTGATGTCGACAGCCTGGAAGTCTTCCTTGTGCATGCGGGCGCGGGGTGCCTGGCCGGTAATGCAAAGGATCGGGATCGAGTCGGCCGAGGCGCTGTAGAGCCCGGTGACCATGTCGGTGCCGGCAGGGCCGGAGGTGCCGATGCACACGCCGATGTTGCCGGCCTTGGTGCGGGTGTAGCCCTCGGCCATGTGCGACGCGCCTTCAACGTGGCGAGCGAGGACGTGATCGATGCCGCCGACCTTCTGCAGGGCGGAGTACAGCGGGTTGATGGCGGCACCAGGGATGCCAAAAGCGGTATCAACCCCTTCACGGCGCATCACCAGAACGGCGGCTTCGATTGCTCTCATTTTGCTCATGGTTTTGTGCCTCTTTACGTTTTGTAATTGTATACAAGTGGCTTTGCGCCGAGTGTATTCACGGCAAGCGGCGCAGGTCAATTTATTTTCTCAAGCAACCGTTTCATTCGTCGGAAGCCCTTTCTACTGTGGCTTTTCGTCGCATGTGGCGCTTTTCGAGAATTATTGTATACAAAAAAATAACTCATTGTGTTCTATTTGTTGCATCGGGCTGCGGCAGAAAAGCGCAGCCCAACGACTTTCCGAAAAACAAAATGAGGACGGCACCATGAGCGCTTTAACCTTGAAAGTCGCAGTCAAACTGGTCGACGAGGCCATCAACGCGGGACGGGCGATATCCGCCGCACCCCTGACCATCGCGGTACTGGACGCCGGCGGGCATCTGGTCACCCTGCAACGCGAAGACGGCGCCAGCCTGCTGCGCCCGCAAGTCGCCATCGGCAAGGCCTGGGGCGCCATCGCCCTGGGCAAGGGCTCCCGCCTGCTGGCTCTGGACGCCCAACAACGCCCAGCCTTCATCGCGGCATTGAATAGTCTTGGCCAAGGCAGCGTCGTCCCGGCCCCGGGCGGCGTACTGATCCGTGATCAGGCCGGCATTGTGCTGGGGGCGGTGGGGATCAGCGGGGATCTGTCGGATGTGGATGAGCAGTGTGCGATCACTGCGATCGAGGGGGTGGGGTTGAGGGCGGATGCTGGGGTGGTGGCTTGATTTGAGTTGTAGAGTCTGACCTGACGTCATCGCGGGCAAGCCCGCTCCCACAAGGTTCAGGGGTGTACATATGATTTGTGTACACCATCGACCACTGTGGGAGCGGGCTTGCCCGCGATTGCTATTAACCAGACACATCCAGCTAAAGGTCTGAATGACCTTCAAGCATTTCCAGAACTAGCCTTCTCTGACTTTCATCATGAGGGGCAATGGAATGCCTGATCTACCTGCTTCACATCGCTTGCGAACGGGCCGCTATGCTGAGCCCTATCGAATCTACTTACTGACTTCCAATACGATTAATCGAGAGCCCATTTTTGATGATTTCAGATTGGGCAGATTGGTTGTGCATCAATTTCGCCACGCTCAGAACCTGGGGTTAGCAAAATCGCTGGCTTGGGTCGTCATGCCAGATCACTTTCACTGGTTGGTCGAATTGGAGAATTGTTCGCTCAGCAATCTGATGCGAAAAACCAAATCATTGATTACCCGAGATGTAAATCTGTCCAGCAATAGAGTCGGGCCGCTTTGGCAGCAGGGCTATCACGACCGGGCACTGAGGCGAGAAGAAGATCTGGTGAAGATGGCGCGGTATGTTGTTGCTAACCCGTTGCGGGCAGGGCTGGTAAAGCAGCTTGGCGACTATCCACTGTGGGATGCGATCTGGCTTTAAAGCTGAAATTGAGTTGCCCCAATCGCGGGCAAGCCCGCTCCCACAGGGATTGATGGTGAGTTTGAATCCTGTGAACACCCTCGATCTTTGTGGGAGCGGGCTTGCCCGCGATGGGGTCAATGAGGTCTTCAGTCCGGCTCACACCCTTTGAGCACCAACCGCGTAATTGTCTGCGCCGCCGCCTCATAATCCGCCTCATCCAGCCTTTCCTTGCCGGTGATAGCCGTGATCTGCCAGTCGAAGTCGGCGTAGGTCTGGGTCGCGGCCCAGATGCTGAACATCAGGTGGTTGGGGTCGATGGGGGCGATCTGGCCGCGGTCGATCCAGGTCTGGATGCAGTCGATGTTGTGCTTGGCCTGGCTGTTGAGCTGTTCGACCAGGTCGGTGCTCAGGTGCGGTGCGCCGTGCATGATTTCGCTGGCGAACACCTTTGAGGCAAACGGCAGGTCCCGGGAGATGCGGATTTTCGAGCGGATGTAGCCGCTCAGCACTTCGCTGGGCACCCCGTCAGGATTGAACGGCGTGGAGGCCTGTAGAATCGGCTCGATGATGCTTTCCAGGACCTCACGATAGAGGTTTTCCTTGGATTTGAAGTAGTAGTAGACGTTCGGCTTGGGCAATCCCGCCTTGGCTGCGATGTCGCTGGTTTTGGTCGCAGCGAAGCCCTTGTCGGCGAATTCTTCACTGGCGGCACGCAGGATCAGTTGTTTGTTGCGCTCGCGGATAGTGCTCATAAACCAGGTGGTTCCTTGCCTGTACTGGCGGTGGCGCATGGTAGCACCGGCCTTCGGCGGCGCTCAACAATGCTCCGTGCGGCGCACGAGCGCGCTATGCTGCACGGCATTCATTAAAGAAGGAAACCCGATTCATGGCAGGAAGCAGTTTGCTGGTGCTGATCGACGACATCGCGGCAGTACTCGACGACGTCGCCTTGATGACCAAGATGGCCGCCAAGAAGACCGCCGGCGTATTGGGCGATGATCTGGCGCTTAATGCCCAACAGGTCAGCGGTGTGCGCGCCGAACGGGAAATTCCCGTGGTCTGGGCAGTGGCCAAGGGTTCGTTCATCAACAAGCTGATCCTGGTGCCGTCGGCACTGGCCATCAGCGCTTTCGTGCCGTGGCTGGTCACGCCCTTGCTGATGCTCGGCGGCGCTTATCTGTGCTTCGAAGGGTTCGAGAAACTGGCCCACTCGTTTCTGCACAGCAAGGCCGAAGATCAAGCCGAACATGCCGATCTGGTCGAAGCCGTGGCGGACCCGGCGGTGGATCTGGTGGCTTTTGAGAAGGACAAGATCAAGGGCGCGATCCGTACTGACTTCATTCTTTCGGCGGAAATCATCGCCATCACCCTGGGCACGGTGGCGGGCGCGTCGCTGACCCAGCAAGTGATCGTGCTGTCCGGTATCGCCATCGTCATGACCATCGGCGTTTATGGTTTGGTGGCGGGCATCGTCAAGCTCGATGACCTGGGTCTGTGGCTGACACAAAAGCCCGGGCAGATGGCCAAGAGCATCGGCAACGGGATTCTGCGCGCGGCGCCGTACATGATGAAAAGCCTGTCGGTGATCGGCACGGCGGCGATGTTCCTGGTGGGCGGCGGGATCCTGACCCATGGCGTGCCGGTGGTGCATCACTGGATCGAGAGTGTCAGCGCAGGGGCCGGTGGTGCCGAGTTTATCGTGCCGACGCTACTGAATGCGGTGGCCGGGATTGTGGCGGGGGCGGTGGTGCTTGTGGCGGTGACGGTGGTCGGCAAGATCTGGAAAGCACTGAAAGGCTGAAGGCTGCAACCAATCAAAACTGTGGGAGCGGGCTTGCTTGCGAAAGCGGTGTGTCAGACATGCAAATGGTGACTGACGC